>DOJM01000205.1:0-3755 GCA_003529225.1 Paenibacillus sp. | reverse complement strand
TGAAATCTATAAATATATCAGTCTTTTATACCCTGAACGTTCTCATTTATTTGATTACATGGCCCAGGATACGATCCTTATTCTCGATGAGCCGACAAGACTGCTTGAAACGGCGAAACAGCTTGAAAGAGATGAGTCCGAATGGAATCTCCATCTGATGCAAAACGGCAAAACATTGCCGGATCTGGATCTCTCTGTCGAGACAGATGTTGTGATGTACAAACGTCCGTTCCAAAGCCTGTTTATGTCGATCTTTTTGCGCCAGGTCCCACACATTCAACCACAGAACATTCTTGGGTTTATTAGTCGTGGGATGCAGGATTTCCATGGTCAGATGAATGTGCTTAAATCGGAAATGGAGCGTTGGCAGAAGTCTGGTGTAAAGGTAATGATGCTTGCGAGCAGTGAAGAACGGATTGAACGTGTGCGCAGAGTCCTTTATGACTATGGTATTGATGAGCCAACGATCGTTCAAGGAAACCTGGGTTCAGGCTTTGAGCTGCCTTCTATTCATTTAGCCGTTATCACTGAAGGAGAGATGTTCTCTCAGAAGCAGCGGAAGGCACGGAAGATCTCCAAAGGGATAGATAATGCTGAACGGATCAAGAGTTATACTGAGCTGAAAATTGGTGATTATGTCGTTCACCAGAACCATGGTATCGGTAAATATATGGGGATCGGCACGCTGGAGGTCAGCGGTATTCATCGCGACTATATGCATATTTTATATGCGGGTGGCGACAAGCTCTCGGTTCCGATTGAGCAAATTGACTTGATTCAGAAATATGTCGGTTCAGAAGANNAAGTATATAAATTAGGCGGTAATGAATGGACGCGGGTGACCAATAAGGTCCGCTCTTCCGTTCAGGATATTGCTGATGATCTAATCAAACTGTACGCTGAACGCCAAAGTGCAGCAGGGTATGGTTTTGAGAAGGACACACAGGAACAGCGTGAATTTGAAGAAATGTTCCCTTACGAGGAGACTCGGGATCAGCTTCGAGCGATTGAAGAGATTAAGAAGGATATGGAACAGAACCGTCCAATGGACCGACTTCTTTGTGGAGACGTTGGATACGGTAAGACGGAGGTAGCTATACGAGCAGCCTTTAAATCAGCGATTGAAGGTAAACAGGTGGCTGTGCTGGTACCGACAACGATTCTAGCTCAGCAGCATTATGAGACCTTCCGGGAACGCTTCGCAAATTATCCGCTAAATATTCAAGTCCTAAGTCGTTTTCGCAGCCGTAAGGAGCAGAATGAGACGATTAAAGGCGTTCGGGCAGGAACGGTTGACGTGGTTATTGGTACCCACCGATTGTTGTCTCAGGACCTTGTATTTAAGGACTTAGGTTTATTGATCGTGGATGAGGAACAGCGATTTGGCGTGACTCATAAAGAGAAGCTGAAGAAGTTAAAAACGAATGTAGATGTTCTTACCCTGACAGCAACTCCAATTCCTCGTACATTGCATATGTCGATGCTGGGAGTGCGTGATTTGTCCGTCATTGAGACGCCACCGGAGAACCGTTTCCCCGTGCAGACTTATGTTGTTGAGCATAGTCAGACGCTTACGCGGGAAGCTGTAGAGCGTGAATTGGCTCGTGGCGGTCAAGTCTACTATCTCTTTAATCGTGTGCAGGGCATTCAAGAAATGGCCGCACAAATTTCTATGCTTGTTCCTGAGGCTAGGGTTGGTATCGGACATGGCCAAATGTCGGAAGCGGAGCTAGAGAAGACGATCCTTGATTTTCTTGATGGAGAATACGATGTGCTGGTCAGCACAAGTATTATTGAGACGGGTGTAGATATTCCTAATGTAAATACACTTATTGTGCATGATGCGGATAAGATGGGCTTGTCTCAGCTCTACCAATTACGTGGACGTGTAGGCCGGTCCAACCGGATTGCGTACGCCTATTTTACCTATCAGCGGGACAAGGTTCTGACTGAAGTGGCAGAGAAGCGGCTGCAATCTATTAAGGAATTTACGGAACTGGGTTCTGGTTTCAAAATAGCGATGCGGGATTTATCTATTCGTGGTGCCGGTAACTTACTTGGTGCAGAACAGCATGGTTTTATTGCATCCGTAGGATTTGATCTATACTCACAAATGCTGGCGGAGGAGATCCGCAAGCGTAAGGTTACTGTGCTTGGAGAGGAAGATACCTCGCTCAAAGAGGGCAATACCGTCATTGATTTGTCGATTGACGCTTATCTGCCATCCGAGTATATTTACGACAGTATCCAGAAAATTGAAATCTACAAAAAAGTTGCGGCAGTAACATCCTTCGATGATGCTTCTGAGCTTGAGGATGAGCTCTTGGATCGGTTCGGAGAACTGCCTGAAGCAGTTGTTAATCTATTAACTGTGGCTCGNNATGGCATTGATTCCATGATCAGACGTGGTGATGATGTTACCCTGAATTTCTATGAGGGAAGTCTTGGCGCTCTGGATACGGCGAAACTCGCCAAAGTTGGAAATAGCTTCGAAAGACGTGTACAATTCGATAGAGATGCTAAAGCCAGTATCCGAGTGAAGTCGAAAGACTTAAGTGATAAACAGCTGCTTGACTTGCTTGAACAGTTTCTTAAGGAAGCTAAACAGTCTTTTAAATCGAAGGGAGAACTACACAATGTCGTTAAATAAAAAAAAATCATGGAAAGTACTGCTCGTGTCATTGGTAGCAGCGGTTTCCTTTTCTATGCTAGCAGCATGCGGTAGTAGTGCTGATGATAGCAAGGCAGTTGCGACTTATAAAGGTGGAACAATCACAGAGAAGGAATTTGCTATGGATCAAAAAATCATGAAATTCCTCTCCCCACAGCAAGCGCAATATTTAGAGATTGAGGCGTTTAAGGAATCTATTTTGAAGCAGGAAGTGGGCTTTGAATATTTGGCTTCCAAAGCAACGGATGAAGCAAAGAAGCAGGAGAAGAAAGAGGCAGATTCGCAAATCGCTGATTTGAAGAAAGCTCTGGGCGACAAATATAAGAAAACGCTAAAAGACGCTGACGTTACAGAGGGTGATATCCATGGTTATATGGAGCGTGTGCTAACGGTTTATCAGGATATGCTGCTTAAAGTGACAGATGATCAGGTTGTCAAAGAATTTGAAGCTACAAAAGGTGACTTTACGGTAGCGACCTTGCGTCATGTGCTAATCGGTCTGACAGATGCTAGCAGCAAAGAGCGCACTAGCGAAGAAGCACTAAAAATCGCGAAGGAAGCTAAGGCAAAGCTGGACGGCGGTGCTGATTTTGCAGCAATCGTTAAGGAATATTCTGACGATACAAGCACCAAGGAAACGGGTGGAGAATATAAAGATAAGNNGAAGGCTGCACATACCTTGCCTTTGAATACCATTAGTGATCCTGTGGAGACTCCCGTCGGTTACCACATTATCAAGGTGGAGTCCCGCACAGACAAAACCTTCGACCAGTTAACGGATGAACAAAAAGAAGGCATTAAGAGCTCCATTGTGTCCAAGAACCTAGAAGCGTTCATGGAGAAAGATCTGGAAGGCATTATTGAGAGCATCAATTTGCCGAAGAGCTCTGCTGCCGCAGATGAATCCGGAACAAAAAATAGCGGAACAGAAGCCACTACAGCGCCAAGCGCATCCCCAAGCGCTACAAAAGCTGCTGAATAAACATCGGTAAAAATGGACAAGCTTACCTTAGAAAAAGCCATCCTCACTTAATGTGAAGATGGCTTTTTCTAAATATAAGGTAGTATAAGTTTCACACTATAC
>DOJM01000451.1:4256-17356 GCA_003529225.1 Paenibacillus sp. | reverse complement strand
GATCTGTGGATTAGCTTCAATAATTTTTTGTAACGGCACTCCGTACTTTTGCGATAATGCATACAGACTATCGCCTTGTTTGACAATGTGTATTTTCACGTAGCATTAACCTCCTAAAAGTTTTGTGGAGTATTGCTTTCTTACAGCTACACAGCAAAACTGGCTAGAAAGCAAACACCCTTTGGATGGAACATTGCTCTCTTACAAAGTTATATGCGGTACAGCCGCCTCCTTCGTTACTACATCTTATGCAGCCCATGGGCGAATGACATCCCTGAAATAAAAAAAATCCTTTCATGAGACATGAAAAGATTTACCAGAGACCTCCGGCCATCTTCTTCATATGCATGAAAGGATATCTAATGCCTATTCAATACTCATTACACGACTAGCATGTAAAGAGCAAATTGTACGATTAACTGTTATTCCCAAACCTTGTAGCCATCTTTGTCAACAACATTGCGGAACTCTTCAAGCAATTTCAAAGTGATTGGACCCGCTTGTCCTTCACCAATGATTCGGCCGTCAATTTCACGCGCAGCAATAACTTCAGCAGCAGTACCTGTGAAGAATACCTCGTCCGCTATGTAAACATCATGCATAGTGAACGGTTCTTCTTTTAGCTTAATACCCAACTTTTCACACAACTCGATGATCGCCAGACGTGTAATTCCTTCAAGCGCTCCCAAATAGCAAGGAGGAGTGAAGACCACTCCATTTTTGATGATGAAAATATTATCGCCAGATCCCTCAGTAACATATCCTTGAGCATTCATCATGATTGCTTCATCGGCTTCTGCCAGATTGGACTGAATTTTCACCAGGATATTATTGAGATAGTTAAGCGATTTAATCTTCGGATTCAGTGCATCCGGAATATTACGACGTTGGGATACAGAAACAGCACGAAGCCCATTAATGTACGCTTGCTCTGGGTAAATAGCCAGTTGTTCAACGATAATGATTACGCTGGCTTTAGGGCAACGGCGTGGATCAAGACCCAAGTTACCAGGACCACGGGATACGATCAGTCGAATATAACCGTTACGCATGTCATTAAGGCGAATTGTTTCAGCCATAGCCTCCAGCATCTCGTCATAAGTGAGCGGAATGTCCAGCATGATCGACTTCGCCGAATCANNTCTCCATACAAAAAACCGTGATCAAAAACGGATACCTTTGCATTTTCCTTAGTTACGTGTTGTCCATCCAGATAGATCCATTGTTCAGCCATGAATTTACTGCACCTCCGCTTTCTCTTCCTCATAGGTGTATGTGGGATACGAGCCCAGAATCCGAACCTGACAGCCTAAAGCGCTAATCTCTTCAATCGCTCCTGGCAGCAGGACTGATTCTATCGGTTCCAGCACATCAATATAAAAATAATAAGTACCCAACTTCTTTTTCGTTGGTCGTGATTCAATACGCGATAAATTCAGCTTCCGCCAAGAAAAGGCAGCGAGGACCTGATGCAAAGCACCTGGAAAATCCTCCGGCAGCGTAACTAGGACACTCGTCTTTACACCATTACTGCTCCGTGGAAGATCTACCTTCTGCGGACCAACAAGGACAAATCGCGTGTAGTTGTTGTTGTGATCTGTAACTTTCCGATCAACAATCTCCAGCCCATGAGTTGCTGCGCCAAGAGTAGTACCAATTGCAGCCCAGCCCTTTCCAGGATTGTTCTTAACGATTTCAACAGCTTCAGAGGTGCTTCCGACCGACTCCAGTTCTGCCCAAGGTGCATACTTCCGAACAAATTGCATGCATTGTGCCATTGCAACAGGATGCGAAAGGATTTTTTTCATTTTATTGAAATCCTTATTGCCGTTCGTATCTCTGAATTCCAGCGGGTGACCGATGAGATTCTGTATCGATGGAAAGATCCATTCAGCCTGCATAGGAAGATCGACTTCATTAATGAGCCAATCAATATGGAGACTAACTGAGCCTTCAATAGTATTCTCAATCGGGATAACGCTGTAATCAGTGGTGCCACCAGCCGTAGAGAGAAAGACATCGGAAATTAGTTTGTGATGCACAATTTTCACAGGCTCGCCGTTAAACAAATGCAGCAGTGCTTCGTGAGATACCGAACCCTGCGGCAATACCGCTATTGATTTCATGACCGTACTTCTCCTTTTATCATATCCAAAAATGATACGTTTTGCATCTCGTTTCTTTCAAGCAGCTCTGATGTAACACCTGAAGTGCAAGGCATCAGCCAGCAAGTCTGAGCAGAGATGCCGTGTTCTTGCATCGTATTAATCAAAAAAGCCTCAAGCTCTCGCTTACGAGACTCATGGCGATCAACTAAACACAGTAAGGTAGGACCGGCACCGCTAAGTGCGATTCCTAAAGCACCATGTTTAGGCGCTTCCGCGAGCAGCTTCTCCATGCCTGGAATAAGTGCTGCACGATNNCAAACGAGGCGGTCATTAAAGAGGTTCTGCTGATGTTGTACACAGCATCACTAACTGAGATTTCTGTTGGAAGCACCCCCCGTGCTTTTGTGGTTTCCAGCTCGAATTCAGGAATAACCACGAGAACCTCAAGGTCTTGTGGTGGTTCAAGGCGAACGTAATCCGCATGATCACCATCCCACACTGCGGTAATGATGCCACCAAACAAGGAAGCTCCTACATTATCAGGATGCTTCTCAAGCTGGGTAGCCATATCAAACAGCTTAGCATCATTGAGCGGTGAGCCGATCATCGTATTCGCTGCGACCATGCCCCCAATGATGGCCGAGGCACTGCTGCCGAGCCCACGCGTAAGCGGAATCTCAGAGTACATCGAAATAGATATTTCAGGCACCGTAACGCCTGCTTCCGCAAACACCATTTGAGCGACCTGATAGAGTAAATTACTCTTATCCCGAGCCACTCCCTTCATCTCGTCACCATATAGATGAAAAACAGTCTCCTCTGCTTCCTCCATCTCAATCCAGGCATATAACGGCAAAGCCATGCCAAGAGTATNNCCTTGCTACTCCATAAGTACTCATAACAGGTGCAATCTCCTTACTCATTGTTTGAATAGAAAGTATTCTCTAGCTACAGTTCTAACCTTCCACACGATAATGGCTCTTGATCCGGTGGATGACTTTCAGTTCATTAAAGTGACGTATCACTTTGTTCATACTTGCTTTGCTAGCATTATGGGTAACAATAATAATCTCTGCGTCAGGATTATTGGGATTGGCTTGCTGAACTACCGAATCAAGACTCACGTCATACTCGGCAAACACCTGAGTAATCTTGGCCAATACGCCCGCCTTATCATCAACGTGCAACAGTAGGAAGTTTTTATAAAAGATATTCTCATCACTCTTCAGCTTCTTCTGCTTATAAGGTACTTTTTGCTTCAATCCATTAACACCCAGCTTGAGGTTCTTAATAATGGCTACCAAGTCAGCTACTATCGAAGTCGCTGTTGGCATTGCACCCGCGCCCGCACCATAGAACATCGTCTCTCCTACTGCTTCACCGTATACATAAACTGCATTGAAGACACCATTTACGGATGCAAGCGGATGACTTGTTCGAATCAAAGTCGGTTGAACACTGATACTGAATTCCTCATCCTCACGTTCAGCGATACCCAGCAGCTTGATTTCATATCCGAGACGCTTTGCAAAAGCAATATCGGCTTTACTCACTTCTGAAATCCCGCTCACACTGACATCATGTAGCTCCACGTTAGTACGGAAGCCTAAGGTTCCGAGAATCGCCATTTTGCGGGCAGCATCCAAACCTTCCACATCGGAGGTTGGGTCAGCCTCTGCATATCCTAGATCCTGTGCTTCTTTTAGCACATCATTGTAGGATGCGCCTTCTTGGCTCATTTTGGTTAGTATGTAATTAGTTGTTCCATTCACAATACCTATAATCTTCATGATCTTATCTGAAGAAAAGCCTTCGATAAGGGTCCGAATAATTGGAATACCACCTGCAACACTAGCCTCATAAAAGACATCACATTGCTTCTCTTGCGCCTTAGCCAGAATCTCTGAGCCGTGCAGCGCCATCAAGTCCTTGTTGGCAGTTACGACATGCTTACCGCGGTCCAAAGCTTCAAGAATATATTCCTTTGTCCCATCGATACCACCCATCACTTCAACGATTACATCAATCTCAGGATCACGAATAACATCCCACGGATCTGTTGTTATTTTGGCNNGCTATGCGCTCAATGAGTATTGGAGAGCCTACTTGACTGCTCAAATCCTCCTGATTTCCTTCCACGATACGAACTACACCTGTACCAACTGTTCCCAGACCCAGCAATCCCACTTTAACCGGCTTCATCTGTATCCTCCTAAAAGTTTTACGTATATAATTTCTCTATCCCTGTCCAACGATTAGGGCGCGCTTCACTCCCGGAATAGCCTTTAGACTATCAAGCATCTCTCCAAGCTCCTCATTCAAATGTGAGATTTCCACGGAGATCTCCACATTCGCACGTCCTTGTAGCGGGATACTCTGGTGAATCGTCAGCACGTTAGCCCCATGCCCCGCCACAGATCCTAGAACCTTAGAGAGCATCCCAGATTCATGTTCCAAATCCATAGAGATCGTAACAATCCGCTCACGTTCAAGCTGATGGATCAGGTGAATGCCATCCTTGTATTTATAAAAAGCACTTCGGCTTAATCCTACCTGTTCTACACCTTCATGTACGGTCTTCGCATCCCCGGACTCAAGCAATTGTTTGACCTGCATAGTCTTAAGTACGGCATCAGGTAATATGTCCTCACGGACCAAATAATAGCGTTCTTTCACGAACGTCCTCACCTCAAAGACTTTTGTGTTTTCTTAGTGGACATTATATCGGAAAAAGCTTATAAAATGCAATAACTTTATATGTATACTCTGAGGTCGGGGAATAAGGTGCAGCAAAACCCCCGGATTCCCGGGGGCAGTAAGCAATCGTATGTACACTAACTGTATGGAATCGTCGTCCCGCAATAGTCACAGATCTTATCCTGCCCAGGAAGTACTCTACTCTTAGCACCGCAACTCGGACAAACGATGGATTTCGGCAGTTGGACAGGTGGCTTAGGCCTATTCTCCGGTAATGACTGCCGCCCAGATGATGGCTGGTTCTCTGATGCCGCGGAGGGCTGTGCCCGGTCAGGATGCACAAGATTGGGCGGTTGTTTATCTAAGAGCTTAACACGTCCTTCATAATAGACAAGATCAGAAGCAAGTAACCCCCATCTCACCAAATACCGTAGGTCTCTACGTACATCATCTTCACTTTGTTTCGTGATATCAGCTAAATTACCAATATGTCTAACATCATCCACTATGATCAGCATGAGATACTTCTTGCACAGAAAATCAAAGTTTTCTGTTGCGAAGGTAGCCCTCCCTGCAAAGCTGTCCGCCGGAATTATAAAGATCAAGTAGAGGACCACCAGAATGATCAATAAAGTGAACCACTTAAAATCACCTTTGTAGGTCCCCACGGCGAAGAGGACGGCAAGTTCCATAAAAGCTCCCATACATACATGATAGAGCAATTTGTAGTTAAATGATTTCCGCTCATTCTTATAATGAGTGCTTACAACACGAAGCATCGCAAGTACAAACCCAAGCGGAGCAAACAAATAGGCAATCGCCATGATGATTCGATCAAACACTGTCCGGTCTCGCTTGTTACGGTAGCGAAGGTTATTCTCAGGCGCACGCACCAGTGCTTGTGCCCGTTTGGAATAAATAAGCTTCGGCGGCAATTTTACAAATGGATTGTCTACACGTCCTTCATAATAAACAATATCTGGAGAAAGTACTCCCTGATCTTTTAAATATTCCAAAACCTCGCGGACGTTCTCTTCACTGAATCCGCGAATATCGGATAGGCTGCCGATATGCCTTATGCCGTCCACAAGAACCAATGCGATATAGTCATTGCAAAGATAGGTGAATCCCTCTCTCCATCCTACGGCCCTAACCGATAATTTGATGGCGGGAATCCTAAACAATGCGTAGATAATCACCAGCCTGATCAAGAGTGCGACATAATCGATTTGACCGAGTAGCTTGCTAATAATGAAATAGATCGCCAATTCTACAAAGGCACCCATACACGCATGATAAAACAGGTTAATATTGCTTGCTTTGCGCTGTCTCTTGGAATGTGTAGATAATAACCGAATGGCAGCCAATATAAAGCCAACCGGAGCAAATACATACGCAAACACAATAGTCGTATAATCAAACGCCGTCCGCTCATATTCATGCTTATATATCGGTTTGCCTGTTGTTGGTGGCTGCCTTCGTATATCCAACTTACTCATCTTATATCTCCCCTAGTTAATGTTAATGTTATATCTACAGTGAACAGGGAGAACCTTGGCATTAACTGTACGATATCATTGTTCCACAATAGTCACAGCTCTTTGACTGACTAGGCTGAACCGTGTTCTGTGCTCCGCATCCTGGACAACGAATAGACTTAGGTAGCTGAGGTGAGGACTGAGGTTGAGTATGAATCTGCTGTCCCGAGGCTTGAGCTCCGAAGCCTGATGTCCTTCCAGAATGAACAAGATTAGGTGCTGCCATGGATGGATCTGGCGTCTGGCGCCCCTCGGAAAGTACAATATCAATATCCAGTAATCCTTTATTCTTTAGATACTGGACATCTCTCCGTACATCGCTTTCGCTTTGGCCTATCCGTTCAGATATACTGCCGACATATCGGATATTTTTATTTTGAATCAGCTCTATATAAGAAGTGTTAAGCTTAGAAAGTGTATATTTAGCTTTTGCTGTCACACTCGCAAGAATAAAAGCCGGAATCAAAAATATGACTGCAAGGAAAATCTGGATTGTTAATAATTCGGAAGTTCCAGTGTTTCCACTCATGGTATCCACAAACATTGCAATAGAGAGTTCAACAAATCCTCCGATAAATACATGCATAATCAGATTTAGATTGGTGGGTCTCCGATGATTTTTATAATGAGTTAGAATCAAACGTAACAATGCAAGAACGAGTCCAATGGGTGTGAATAGATAAGCTGCCGCAAGAATGACATAATCAAACCCAGTCCGATCTAATTTAATCAGAGGAACCGCTGCACTCCCCGCTGGGGTCGGTGACGGCTCTTGTATGTTCAATCTGTTCATGTAGTTATTTCCTCCTATTTAAGTGCCGCTAATTCCCGATTTCGCCGCTCTAGTGTAGCTTTAATACTGTCGGCCATTTCATTGATTTCAGCTTGCCAGTTCCCATGTGGCTCATTTGTCATGAGTAGAAGCTTCACATGATCATGCAACAGGGAGATCTGCTGATGCATGATATCCTCAGTAGCATATAAAGATGGATCTGATACAGGATCACNNGATCACTGAACTTGAATTGATCTCGTAACTTATTGAGCACCTTTACAAGCTGTTCAGATTCGGGATTCTTCCAGTTGCTTGCCAGCACACTGATCTCGTTTATTTCACTCTGATACTGCCGAAAAGCTTGCAAGGACCTCTGCATTTGCTGTTCTTCTGTTCCGGCATTCCATCCATAAATCCCGATCACAGCCAGTGTGATTCCACCAATCAAAAGAATCAGCAGTTGAACGGCAGCATACCACAGAGGGGACAACTCCAGTAGCCAATCGAAGACAATAGCCGATACGAATACTCCAGCCGCATAAATCCCCGTGATGAATGCACCGCTGAGAAGAACGGGTGAGGTCCGCTGCACACTACCTGCAGTACGGAGCCAAAAAATACAATAGCCATACACCACACTTTCCGCCAGCAGAACAGCAACTAGCGAAGTCACGAATCGAAACAGTGATTCAGAGAAGCCTAACCCTATAAAGGAGAACACCGTTAGTATTATAGCAGCCACATAAATAATGGTGATGATACGAATATAGCTTTTGCCCTTGTTCATAACGTCCTCCTTCAGCCTGCTTTTGTTCCACACTCTGCACAAAATTTTTGTCCAGGCTTCAGCTCATGCCCACAACCTCCGCATTTAATAACCAAGTTATCTCCACAGTGAGGACAGAATTTCACCCCTGGTGATACCATTTCTCCACATTTACCACAGGCTTTAGGCATTTCTTTTCCACAAGAGACACAGGAAGATGCACCCTCAGGATTATCTGCTCCACAGGTTGGACAAGCACGATAAGGATTGCCACAGCCAGGACAGAACTTGGCTCCTGCTTTCAATTCATGTCCACATTCCAAACAATTGATTTTGTTTCCGGACGGTGTGCTTTGCTGAATGCTCTCCAGAGCATGCCCACAGCCACTACAGAACCTTCCCTCAACAGAATTCATAACCCCACACTTCGAACAGGAGCGCTCTTGGCGAACAACTGTAGTCCCTGAATCAAAACTCATCCCTCGGGTCATACGATTCACCATATCCATAGCCGGTCCAGCGAATCCCATACCAAGTCCAAGCCCCATCCCGGTGTTCATCATGCCTACTCCAAGATTACCAGGATTACCTGCTGCTTTTTCCATCGTGTTAAAGCCACGCTCCTGCTGATAGTTGTAGCCGATAATATCCATTTCTGCTTTTTTAGCTAAAGCTTCCTTTAACCGAATTGTTGCCGGATCATCATCAGGAATATTAATGGAATCAATATAGAAATTATTCAGCTCAAGTCCATTATCCAGAAAAGTTGATGCTAGCCGCCCCTGGATATGCTTTGAGATCTCTGCAACATAGGCATTAATCTCCAGTATACTGATTTGCTTATGTACAAGGTAGGATGAGATCAGTTCATTTATATTCGACATAAGCAAGCCGCGGAAATAATTCACGAGCGTATCATGATCAAACTGAGGAAGCGTTCCAACAAGCTGCAACAAAAATTTGCGCGGATTATCAACCTTTACACCAAACTGTCCGAAGGAACGAACAGAAATCATAATTTTGTATTTAGGATCCTGGAGTTGTAAAGGTGCGCTTGTCCCCCATTTAACATTCATTGAATTGGTCTTGTTCACGTACCATACTTCTGCTGTAAATGGTGACTTCCCACCGAAAGGAAGATTAACGATATTAGATAAAATAGGAATATTGGCGGTGCTCAGGGTGTGCCGCCCTGCCGTAAAGGAATCAAGCGCTTGTCCGCCCTTGAATAGGATCGCTTCCTGAGATTCATTAACAATTAGCTGTGTCCAAGTCCCTAGCTCTTGGTTAGGATATTTCCATGCGAAAATCCCCGGAGGACCGTCGTACTTCACCACTTCTATAATTGCCATCTGCTATTCCCTCTTTCATCATCTATGATATATGAATAACGTATGCGTTCCCGGATGGGAAATTGTGTATTTCGATATTAATTGTATACGATATATATCGTGTTTTGGGTTCTTTTCATGAAAAAAAGAAATAAAAAAAGCGCGACTTGTGTCTTCCTTTACAGGAGAACACAAGTCGCGCTTTGTAATCAGCTAAATATTAATAGTAACTACTATTCTCTACGAACTCGAATTCGAACTCACCAATACGGACGATAGTCCCCTCTACAGCTCCACGTTTCCGAAGCTCTGCATCTACACCCATATGTCGCAAAGTCCGGGCGAGCTTTAGAATCGCATCATGTGTGCTAAGCTGCATACGTTTCAACATTTTCTCGATACGAGGGCTGTTGACCACATATGTTTCGTTATCACGTGTAATGGTGAATGAGTTATCATCTTCCGCTTCTAGCTTATAAACCTTACGTTCAGTTGTTCCTGATACTTCTTCAACTACCGGTGCCACCGGAATACTATCAAGAATATCCGTTGCACGATATAACAGTTCCTGAACACCCTGACGGGTAAGCGAGGAGATCGGCATAATCTCAAGATCCGGACGCAGCTCAGCTACGCGTTCTCGGAAAGCGATGAGATTCTCCTCTGACTCTGGCATATCCATTTTATTCGCGGCCACGATCTGAGGACGATCAATTAGAGCCGCATTATATTGCTTCAGCTCGTCATTAATGAGAACCCAATCCTCGAAGGGATCACGCCCCTCTGAACCAGACATATCCACTACGTGAATAATGATCCGTGTACGTTCAACGTGACGTAGGAATTCATGACCAAGCCCTATGCCTTCACTAGCTCCCTCAATTAATCCTGGCAGATCCGCCATTACAAAGCTTCGTCCATCCCCAACATCTACTACACCTAAGTTCGGTGTAATCGTAGTGAAATGGTATGCACCAATCTTTGGTTGAGCTGCGGATACGACCGACAGTAGCGTAGATTTGCCCACACTCGGGAAGCCTACAAGTCCCACATCAGCCATAACCTTAAGTTCCATAACAATATACCGTTCTTGACCCTCTTCGCCGTTCTCTGCTAGCTCTGGAGCCTTATTAGCTGCTGTTGCAAAACGAGCATTCCCACGACCCCCACGACCCCCACGGGCAACAACAACTTGCTGACCATGACGAGTCAAATCGGCGATGATCTCTTGAGTATCATCGTCAATTAACATGGTTCCAGGTGGAATCCGCACGATCATATGATCAGCGTTCGCCCCATGCTGACTTCTGTTACGTCCTTTAATCCCTTTGTCCGCTTTAAAGTGGCGCTGATAACGGAAATCCATCAGTGTACGCAAGCCCTCATCTACGCGGAAGATAACGTCGCCACCACGGCCACCGTCACCACCTGCTGGACCACCATCCGGTACATACTTTTCCCGACGAAACGCAACGATACCATCCCCGCCGTCTCCGCCCTTAACATAAATCTTAGCTTTATCTACGAACATTAATGTTCACCTTCCTCACATTTCAAGCGGCAAACGCAGCTCTACATAAGCCTTACTGGGCTTAAACTGCTCCGCTTTCATGATTTTTCCTTGTACTATATTATAAATTTGCCCTTTGAGCTGCTCGGGATTGCCATGCTCTCCCTCACCTTCGAAGGAGATAAGAATGTCTCCTCCATCCTGAATAAAGCCAAGACGCAGCTTGCGCGTTTCCCCCTGGGGAGCCAGTCCGTTATATTGATAAGCCCGTACGGTCTGCATAATCACTGAAGTCAGCTCATCTCCTGCTTCCCGGTTTAGCTTTTCCTCCAGTTGCAATCCTTCCTCCACTTGAACTTCCAGTTCCAGACTTGTCCGGTAAGTTCGGAAAGATTGGATATAGAAGACCAATGAAGGAATGCCCAGCTTAGCGATACGACTATCAAGCGCTATGCGTTCCTTTATTCTTTCCACACACTCCACAGATTTATCAGGCTTTCCAAGCTGAATATATCCGTAAAGAATCTGCAAATCATTCATCCAATCATGTCGATGATGATTCAGTGTCCGAATCGCCGCCTGTTGCAGAGTGTTCTCTTGTATACGCAGTTCCCGTTCCCAATGACGCTGATTCCAAATCAAACTGAAAGCAACCGTTACCGCTACCCAAATTCCAAGCAACAGACATGTCAAAAGGGAGGTATGCCAATACACGAGTCCTAAAGGAAGCATTACGGATAACATGACTGCCCAGATTGCACATTTCCAGGATTTCATTCTTTCTCCCCGTCCCTCAGTTCGCAAAATTCATGACTTCGTTTAGATTATTATTCTCAGCAATTACCATTTCCTAGTATAACACAGCAGTTCCCTGTAGTTCACCAGAGATAACCGTAAGAATTTCACATATATTCTAAGGATGTTTATGCTTTCCTAAAACTCTGAAGGTATACATTTCTAAAGTGCGCTTAAAGAGGTATCCACAATCGATTCTGAATATTCTACAAAAAAGCCTCCGGCACTCATGCCGGAGGCTTCTACATGCAAATATGGTCCGTAAGCTTACGCTTCCAGTGCCGCTGCTACCGGAGCGACATCAACTGGGTATACGCTCACTTTTTTGCGATCGCGGCCCCAACGTTCGAACTTCACTACGCCATCCACCAATGCGAACAACGTATCATCTTTACCGATGCCTACGTTAGTGCCTGGGTGAATTTTTGTTCCGCGTTGACGAACCAAGATGTTACCGCCGGTTACTGCTTGACCGTCAGCACGTTTCACGCCAAGACGTTTGGAATGGGAATCCCGTCCGTTTTTTGTGGAACCTACACCTTTTTTCGATGCGAACAATTGAAGATTCAATTTCAACATGTTGTCAACCTCCTTCTTTAAATATTTACTTGCTCTATTTGAAGATACTTTCCGTATGATTCTGCGATATCATTTAGCATCACGACCATGGATTCAAGCAGCAATTGTACCTTCGCGGAAGTATCGAAATCATCAATGGAACTTAATGTTCCACTTAGGAATCCGTTCTTCATGGACGTATCCATGGAGATTCCGGTCAAAGTCTCAATCGAATTGACGGTTCCAACCGTTACGACCGATACTCCGGCACATACGATATCTTCGCCACGCTTTGCATAACCCGCGTGCCCTTTTACCTCAAAGCCAACGATAGTCCCTAGATCCGAAGATCGTGTAATCCGTACGTTAATCATTCACGCACCTTCTTACGCTTGAATCTTCTCGATAGTTACTTTCGTGTACGGTTGACGATGGCCTTGTTTCTTGTGGTAGTTCTTCTTAGGTTTGTATTTGTAAACTACAACCTTAGCGCCTTTACCATGTTTCTCGACTTTAGCTGTTACAGACGCGCCGCTTACGAGCGGAGCTCCTGCAGTCAGACCACCTTCGTTAGAAACAGCCAATACACGGTCAAAAGTTACACTTGCGCCGTCTTCAGCTTCCAACTTCTCAATGAACAAAACATCGCCCTCTTGGACTTTGTATTGTTTACCGCCAGTTTCGATAATTGCATACATTTTACTTGCACCTCCTCATGTCTCAGACTCGCCTAGTCTAGGTGGCAGATTCCCGTGGGAATCTGCACTTATGTACCCGATCGGAGCGGTTACAGCATGTGCAGGACCGAATAAATCAAACACATACTTGAAGATATTATCATACTTATCGCCTATCGTCAACTCAATCCATCCATTCTCCAACTTTCCCTGTCCCTCCACAGCACTGACAAAGGATAGGTGCGAAGCTGGCTGAATCATGTCGAGCCTTCTTCCGGGTCATCTCGAGGAGTCCAAGTCTTGTCCAACCGAGAACATGAGTTTTGGTTCGATCCTTGCAGATCT
>DOJM01000451.1:211-4226 GCA_003529225.1 Paenibacillus sp. | reverse complement strand
TCTTCCATATCAATAAAATCAACAATAATGATTCCGCCGGTATCTCGTAAACGGATCAGACGACCAATCTCCTCTGCTGCAAGCAAATTAGTATTCGTCACCGTCTCTTCAAGCGATGCTCCTCCAATGTATTGCGCGGTGTTCACGTCAATAACGGTGAGTGCCTCCGTCTCATCCCAGATCATTGTTGCTCCGCCCTCCAGCGTGATCTTGCGGCTGAAGCTCTTGTGCAGCTGTTCCTGAACCCCATAAGCTGTAAAAATGGACTCCGTTCCATTATGCAAACTTACAGGCTTGTACCCATCAGGTGCCATGTCATCCAGAAATGCCTTGGCTNNTAAAAGCATCTCTTATAAAGCGCTGAACTATACTAAGATCACGATGCAAAAGAGCTGGGGCTTCTGCAGTTTGTGCCCGACGTGTAATGTTATCCCATTGCGCACGTATAAATGAAAGATCACCTTCCACCGCTTCATGCGGCTCATCCTGAGAGACGGTCCGCATAATAACCCCCTCTTCTTTCATTCGCAGACGTTCACCAATTCCTTTGAGCCGGCTACGTTCTGCATCGCGACTTATTTTTTTGGATACCCCAACATAATCGGCAAAGGGCATGTACACCATCCAGCGACCGGGCAATGTATAATGGGTCGTTACACGGGCACCTTTGCCGCCACTAGGCTCTTTTCTTACTTGTACAACAATATCCTGACCCGGCTGCAAAAGCGTCTCAATAGAAGGCTTCACATCCGGCTGTCTATCCAAATGAGGGTGCAATACATCATCAACATATAAAAAAGCATTCTTCTTCTGTCCAATGTCAACAAAAGCAGCCTGCATACCTGGAAGTACGTTAATCACACGGCCTTTATAATAACTTCCGACCAGCCCTTGCTGCTGATCGCGTTCAGCCGCGTACTCCACAAGCCTTCCGTTCTCCAGAAGAGCCATTCGGGTAATGTGCTGCGTGCAGTGAACGATCATCNNGGCTTCACCTCTGGTTTCGTTCATTCATTCATCCCTTCTCACGCTCTGCATAAATACACTACATTCCGAAGTAGGTTGATATTAAGCGCTGTTCCGGCACAACAGCAACAACATTTCCTTCGCCGTTTAATACATAGATAAAATGATATTGATTACGTTTAAATAGACGCAATATAGCATCTAAAGGTTTCGCAGATAAGGCAACAATTGGACGAGCCACACTTCCTGTCCGCAAATGATACTCATAAACTGCCTCCCTATTCATCAAAAACGCAACGAATCGGTACGGTAAATTCCGATGATCCGTGAGATTTGAATACAATAAAAAAGCACCGATCATAACCATATTCAGCCTCAAGCCTCCACCTGCTCCAAGAGGCAATAGCGCATAAACAATCACAAAAATGCTTGCAGCAACACTCACTCGTCCGCTCCATAGCAATGTATAGTAATAAGGAAGAAATAAACTAACTGTAGCCTGTAGTACTTTGCCTCCGTCAAGTGGCAGAACAGGCAAGAGATTAAAGAGCGCAATAATGGCATTGGCATTTATAAAATAGATTAAAAATTCCNNAATCATGATTCCATTTTGCAGCGGACCGGCAAGTGCAATGCCAATCTCACGACTAGCGGTGAGCCGCCCATGATCCTCCATAACCGCAACTCCGCCAAACGGAAGAAGCTGAACTGATTTGACTGTAACACCAACTAAAAGGGCAGCCACCACATGTCCTATTTCATGAATGAGGACGATCGTAAATAAAGTAATGAGCTCCAGAAATTGTCCTGTGAGTACAGAGAACAACATAATGATTACGAACAATGGATGTAGTGACAGATCAATCCCTAAGATCCTAATCAAACGATATCACTTCTGTAGGATCAATATAAGTCTTGTCTTTCATCACTGCAAAAAATAGCGTTGGAGCTGAGGAGCCCTCTTTCTCCAGCATCCACCCGAGTTCATCTCCACCCTGAATCCAGTCATCAATCTCCAGTTTAGTGCCATTTAAATGTCCGTATTCTGCTGTGATTCCTCCAGAATGTTGAACCGCAATTCGAATGCCACCGTCCAATTCTTTGGAGATGGAAAGAACGCGCCCCATGTCTATACTCTTCACCGTCACATTTGAGGTTGAATCGATTTGAGGCATAATTTCTACACCTTTTAGCGTGGAAGCAAAGGGCTCTACAATGCTTCCAGCTACCGGAACACTAAGCTCATGTTGAGCTGCTGCCTTTTGAGCAGGTTCGTCTTTGTCACCGAATATCGGTATGAACGCCGGTGCACCGTTAAAATTCTCCTCATACCAGACCCGCACTGCTGTGAAATCCATGTCATTACTCAAAGCATCACTAATAAAGGCTTGGACTTTATAGGACCATGGCTGGTGAACTGCAAAAACTCCCCACACCGCGCCAAACACAAGCACACTGGCTATAACCCGTCGAATAAAACCGGAAGAAAATTTAGAACCTCCTCCTCCTGGTTCCTCCCAGCCCCCCCGTCTCTCTTTCCACATCACTTCCGGATCAGGCTCTATAGATGATTGCTCCTCATTTTCCTTAAACCCCGTACCCCACTCCTTGAAGCTCGTACTCTTTTCAGGCATAACGAATAACGGAGGCACCTCTGCTGTTTCTATATTCGGGATTTCCTCCAGCAAACTACGAATACGCTCCTTGCGGCGATTCTTGATATCTGATTTGAGATCCATGTTTATCCCTCCGGACGGGCTTGTTTTACTTCCATTTTATGAAGCACCGAAGTCTCTTTAGAACAAGCCCACCCAAGGTGGAGCACTTAAATGCCACTAAATAAATAAATCCCACCCATAGATTTCTCTAGTGGTGGGACCGTTAATGCTTCTATAGTAAGATTGCTTCGTGCAGAATTAAGCCATACCGAAAAATTTCTTGAACTTCTTAAATGCTCCCGGTTTCCGATCAAGCTGCATTAGCGGCACAGCATCACCTAAAATTCGACGAGCAATATTGCGGTAGGCAATAGCTGCTGACGAATCGGGATTCATAACTGTAGGCTCTCCACTATTTGCGGCCTTAATGACTAGTTCATCATCCGGAACAATTCCGATAAGATCAATATTCAACACCTGTAAAATATCCTCAATATCAAGCATATCCCCAGACTTTACAAGACCTGGGCGAATACGATTTACCACCAGCTTTGGCGATTCCACATGTGACTGTTCAAGCAGTCCGATAATACGATCCGCATCCCGCACAGCAGCATGCTCTGGTGTGGTAACCACAATCGCTTTATCCGCACCGGCAATCGCATTGCGGAAGCCATGTTCAATCCCAGCCGGACAATCAATCAGAATATATTCATATTCTTTCTTCAGTTCGAGAATGATATCTTTTACTTGTTCAGGAGTGACGGACGTTTTATCCTTCGTTTGAGCTGCGGGCAACATATACAACTCATCAAAGCGTTTGTCTTTAACGAGTGCTTGATTTAGGCGACAACGACCCTCCGCTACATCCACAAGATCATAAATAATACGATTCTCAAGCCCCATTACTACATCCAGATTACGCAGTCCAATGTCGGTATCGACGAGACATACTTTTTTACCCTGCAGTGCAAGTGCGGTTCCAATATTGGCTGTTGTGGTTGTTTTGCCAACTCCGCCTTTGCCCGAGGTTACGACTATCGCTTCTCCCATGGAGGCTACACCCCTTTAAACACATTTAAATCCTGACGTACTTTGACTAAATTATGAATTTTATCGATTTGCATAGCTCCGTTCGTTAAATATGCAAACTCCATACTGCTTTCTCGGGTTTCCCACTCATCGGGAGGACGACTGATAATATCAGCAATTCGCAGTTGTGTAGGAGACATTAAGGAAGCAGCGATAATCGCTTCTTCATTCCCATCTACACCAGCATGCGCCATACCTCTAAGTGATCCTAGAATATAGATATCGCCTGAACAGGTAATGGTTCCTCCAGGGTTCACATCTCCCAGATATAAAAGATTTCCATCATGGTGCAGCACCTG
>DOJM01000451.1:0-149 GCA_003529225.1 Paenibacillus sp. | reverse complement strand
TGGCTGTGCTCCAGCTTATAGCGAAGCTCGCTCAGAAGATCTTCGAAGGGACACTTGTCGTCTAGCAGGAATATCAGGCCATCCTTGATGCCCTTAATCCTTACATGCTTGGATTTTACTGTCATATGCCTGGCCCCCTATCCTCATTC
>DOJM01000628.1:10274-13180 GCA_003529225.1 Paenibacillus sp. | reverse complement strand
AGTAGAAGCTGTCATTCAGAAACATTGATAGTTCAAATTAGGATTCAAAAAATTATATAGGGAAATTATCCCTATATTTCTTTCGTTTAAGCGTTAGAAACCGCAATATAGGGAATTCCTCCCTTTAATTGAGCGGATTTGTTCAAAACCGGCGATATCTCGGTGATTTATAGGGAGGTTTTCCCTGTACTATCTATTCCGAGGCTGTAATCGGTTAATTATAAGGAGGTTTTCCCTATAATCACCCTCACTCAGCTTTCAATACCCTCACCTTAAACCTCTCCACTGTAACAACTGGCCTGCTCACCTGCGGCCCTCAGCCCCGCAACCACATGGGTAGTCACATACTTACAGGCATCCGCTGTCAGCAATAATAACTCCATTGAGCTCTTGGCCGGTTCTCCTCTAACAAACTTTATTCGAGCGCCGTCCAAGTCCTCTTGGATACTGACAATCGTATATCCTTTAAAGAGCAGCCCATNNTCCGCAAAAACAGACATTAGACTACACCTCCGCTGAATCTCAGGAATATTTGTCGCGAGTAATGACATTCTCAGCCCCCCCCTTATCAAAATAAGCTATACAATTAGTGTTAATTAATTTGACTCATTAGAAAGTGTGTCGAGTTTAAATCTCCTATTGTGTAGTATTAACTAACATGTTATACGCTGCTAACTGGACTCTCACAAGACAATTAGTAAAATAGCTCCCGCTAAATTGCGTCATTTTGTCTATGGGGGGATTTTTTCAAATTTTAAATTGAAGTGATTTTTAAATATTTGTAGATATGTGGTAATATTTATCCATATCTTTCCTCAGTAGGAGACAATAGACCCATGGGATCTGTAATTTCGAATTATATTGTTATTGTGGCTATATCTGGTGTCCTGAGCGTTTTACTAGCCCTTTTCGCCTATTATAAAAAAACGGATTTCTTAGGAATTAGAGCCTTTGTTATAAGCTCCTTCACTTCCGCGATTTATCCCTTCGGCTTCGCACTATAACTGTCGGGGAAAACACTGGAGGAAATGAGTTTTTGGATTAAAGTAGAGTATCTGGGGATGCCTTTTATAGCGCCCGCCAGCCTTATTATGGTGATGCATTTCGTGGGGCTGGAGAGTCTATTTAAAAAGGGCATGCGAGCAGCCCTGTACATAATACCTTTCATCACAACACTGATGGTGTGGACCAATGATTACCATCACCTCTTCTATAAATCCATTTATTTGCGGGACAATACGCCCTCCCCACTCGTTGATGTAGTAATGGGACCTTGGTATATCGTTTACGGCAGCTTTACCTTTGGCTGTCTACTGGCAGCTATCTGCCTTATGTTATGGCAGTGGAACCGGATGAAACGGGTATACCGGAGACAAATCGTTACCATTCTAATTGGACTAAGCCTTCCAACGTTAGGCTCTTTTTTATATTTAATGGGCCTGACTCCCTACGGGATGGATCCCGTTCCCATCATTATGAGTATCACTTCCACCCTATATATCTGGGCTATCCTATCAAGAGGTATGTTAACAGCTGCCCCTATCGCCCGTGAGAATTTGTTCGAAAGCNNCGAGATGGGGTGCTTGTCACCGATCGTTCGGACATGCTCGTCGATTACAATCGCGCAGCCGCGGATATGATAGAAGGACTTAATTCCTCGGCGATTGGTAAACCGCTGGCTCAACTGTTTCTTAATGCCGGCAAAGATGCCTTGTCCTATGTTATGGATGCAGAGCCACTGCTACGCGAAGAACGGGAAGTTGCTTGGATCAAAGGAGACGAGAATTGTTACTATCAAATTCGATCCTCTCCCGTACAGAAACAAGGAGGATACTTAGCAGGACAAATGATCATGCTGATTGACGTAACTGAACGAATACTGCTGCAAGTTAAGCTGCGTCAATTGGCTACGATGGATAGTCTGACGGGGATCTATAACCGTACCTATTTTTTGGAGCTGAGCCGAGGGCTTCTTGTTCAGGCCGCGAGCAATCGGAGTTCATTATCGATTATTTTGCTGGATGTAGACTTCTTCAAAAGCATTAATGATCGATTCGGACATCAATATGGANNGCCCTTCAGCACATTGTTCAGGTCTGCAGTAGACACCTTCGGGAGAGAGATCTCTTTGGCCGTTACGGTGGCGAGGAATTTGTAATCTGTCTACCAAATACATCACTAAAGCAAGCCGCACAACGCTGTGAAACTATCCGTGCAGACATTGAACAAAGTGTCTTATATACGCTCATCGGGTCCATTAATGTGACTGCCAGCTTCGGAGTAGTAGAACCCCTAAGCCCTCAAGCCACTCTAGAAGAGCTGCTGTCAGAGGCTGACCATGCTCTGTACAGTTCCAAACGAAACGGACGCAATGCTGTCCACCTCTCCCAGAGGTCAGAAATCACACTTTTCAAGCCTATATAAATAGCATCTTTGTCCGTCCCAGCGCATTCACCAGCCGGTCTTATTTTTCATAGTCTGTTTTTAAGTTTAATAAGAGTTATCTGAAAATCTAATCAGAGTATAGAAAAAATTCGCTTTATGGACATGGAGGCGCTAGAAATAATGAGGAACCATACAATGATGCAATTTTTTGAATGGAATGTTGCTGCGGACGGCAAACACTGGGATCGACTAAAAGAAACAGCTCCCGCACTAAAGGCCGTAGGCATTGATTCTGTTTGGGTACCTCCTGTGACAAAGGCCGTCTCCGCCGACGATACAGGTTATGGGGTGTATGACCTATACGATCTGGGCGAATATGACCAAAAAGGCACGGTACGCACCAAATATGGCACCAAGCAAGCACTGATTGACGCCATTTCGGAATGTCAAAAAAACGGCATTGCCGTGTACGTTGATTTGGTCATGAATCATAAAGCAGGGGCGGATGAAAAGGAAGTCTT
>DOJM01000628.1:4986-10148 GCA_003529225.1 Paenibacillus sp. | reverse complement strand
CAGTCATCCAGAAGTCAAAAAAGAAATGATCCAATGGGGAAAATGGCTGGTGGACACGCTCCACTGCAGTGGCTTTCGTTTAGATGCCATCAAGCATATCAACCATGAGTTTGTGAAACAATTCGCGGTAGAAATGTTTAATAAATGTGAGAAGGATTTCTATATCGTGGGTGAGTTCTGGAATTCGGATTTAGAATCCTGCCGACAATTTCTAAATACCGTCGATTATAAGATCGACCTCTTCGATGTCTCCCTTCACTACAAACTGCATTCAGCTTCCTTGGGGGGCAGAAACTTTGATTTAACCAAAATTCTAGATGACACACTGGTGCAGACCCATCCCACCAATGCCGTAACATTCGTGGACAATCATGATTCTCAGCCTCATGAGGCTCTGGAATCGTGGGTAGATGATTGGTTTAAGCAAAGTGCTTATGCGCTTATCCTGCTGCGACGCGATGGTTATCCGGTTCTGTTTTATGGCGATTATTATGGAATTGAGGGACCTACACCCATTGCAGGCAAAAAAGCGGCGATTGATCCGCTGCTATACACCCGCTATCACAAGTCTTATGGTGAGCAGAAGGATTATTTCGATCATCCCAACACGATCGGCTGGACACGCCTCGGCGTGAAAGACATCGAACGCTCCGGTTGCGCGGTTGTGATTAGTAACGGTGAGAACGGTCAGAAAAGAATGTTCGTAGGGGAACAACGCGCTGGTGAAGTATGGGTAGATTTCACTCATAATCACAAGGCGACTATAACGATTGAAAAAGATGGCTGGGCGACCTTCCCGGTCAACGGTGGTAGCGTATCTGTCTGGGCTCTGCCTGATGAAAAAGTCGACGAAAAATAAGGATTCGCATTACCTCTCAAAAAAAAGATGTCCAGAGCCATTATGGCTTTGGACACCTCCTCTAGTTGTTTCAATGTATACAGAGACTACAGCTCTATTCCTCCGCCCTTGGATGACGGGATACTAACCTCACCAGATCGAGCGTTAAGATCGGCAATGCTATGGAGGCCGGATAAGCCAAGTAACGCGGTTCCCACTCTGGGCTGAACTTTTCTTTATACCGGCGAAGTCCGACAAAGCCGTACCAATGCCCCCCTCTTTTAAATACGAGATGAGCCAGCTTCTCCTCTTTCAAGGCCCCAGCATTCTCACCCACACTGGACAGCGGAGCATTACCTAGATTAAATCGATGATATCCCTTAGATTTCGCCCATTCTAGCAAACGAACAAATAAATAATCCATCGTTCCGTTTGGCACATTTTTTCGATGGCGCATCAAATCAATCGATAGGGTCATACCCTGATCATACCCGTGTGCAATAGAAGCAAATGCCAGTATCGTCCCTTTGGCATTCCGCAGGAGCACGATTGGAGCCAGCTGCAGATAGGCCTCGTTAAACCAACCCAGCGAATACCCTTTTTCGGTACGTCCATTCAACCATTCGTCCGAAACGGATCGCAGCTCTCGTAACAAATCTTCAACGTGAGGTGCTTCTACAACTTCGAATGCATATCCTTCCCGTTCAAATCGGTTGCATACGCTTCCCAAGTCACTGTTCTTTTTGCCACTGAGCGTAAAGGTATCGAGCGTTACTAATGCCTCTTCCCCCAGCTTAAAAAAGCGATATCCCTGCTCATGATAGATCGATAAGAAATCAGGTGTGGCCTGATAAAAAACTACAACCAGACCGTACTTATCTGCAGCTTGTCTAAATTCACTGATTGCCTCATTCATGAGACTTCTCTCTCCCAATGGATCACCAAGGACTACAAGCTTATCCCTAACCCTAGCAAAGGCGAGCAATACCTTGCTGTCTTGCGCCCAGAAGAAGCTTTTATCACCCAAAAACAACATATGAGTTAAGGCATTGCCTTGAATCTCGCCTAGGAAGCTTTTCAGCTTTGCCATATCAAAATTTCCGAATAACTCCTCCGGTTTACGATGGAGTCTAAGGGTGATCAGCAAAGTAAGAATGATCCAAGAGAAAGCTAGTCCCCCTACGGCTGTAAAAGCAACATGACTATGCCGCTGTAGCCACTCTGGCTGTACACCGGGTGGGAGATGCTTCAGAAATCCACGATGGGCATAGCTGCCCAATAGATAGTAGCTTAGGGNNTTAAGTGCAAGCCACCAAATCGTACTCTGTCTGCTAACGGGAGTACTGATCCGGTAGAACCGAGATCTGGAGATCCACAGAATGAGTGCAACGAGGAGCAGAAACAGTGCCTCTTCATAATCAAAGCCTTTAGCCACCGCAAACACAGACCCAGAAAATAATAAAATACTGGTCCAAATGTACGCGCTACGAATCCGTAATGTAATGCCTCTCGACAACAAAATGAGCATAAAGCCAATAAGTACAGATAAATGATGTGAGAGCTGCATGATCGAGAATGACAATATTTCCTCTGTAATCTTCAGCCGGTACAACAATCCGGGTGTAGCTGTTGATAGTAAGAGAATAAGCCCGCTAGCTAGTACAAGCTTGCCTAGAGCCCACACACCAAGATCGCTCAGAAAGGTATACTGACCCGGCCAACCCCAGATCTTCTGCCAAATGTTAAGAGAGGGTTCAAACCCTGGAGCTGAACGATCTTGACCCTTTTTTCCCTGCAGACCAAATTCCAGTGCAGCCAGCACCAATCCGATCAGCCATGGAATGAGATAATAGAACAATCTAAAAATAACAAGCACTGCCAGGGCTTGATCACTTTTGAATCCAAGCTGCGTAAGACCCAGCAATGCAATAAGGTCAAAAGCACCGATACCACCAGGCGCCATACTCAAGATGCCTGCGATAGCAGCAATCGTAAAAATGCCGAATATGACTGAAAAATGAACCTCGTGCAAGAGATGACTACTGATTGTCCAAAACGTTATGCCAGCAAAACTCCATTCCAGAAAGGAGGCACCCACAGAGGCAACTACTGTAAGCCAGGGTGTTCTACCTTGTCCCCGATTAATCCACTTTGCATAAAGAGCAGAGCGCTGTACAAACACAAAGAACGGCAAATAAAGCGCCATCCCCCATACCGCAAATAGTAACCAATGATGCTCTTCCAGCAATGCCGTGGCCGGGAGTAAGCCAAAAATATTTGCCCAAGAAAGTAAAGATAACCCGGTAATCATGAGCGGTGATAGAAATACGATTGCCGGCGTCAGGACGGAAGTTGACACTCCGCTTTTTTTGTACATCAACGTCCTTAAACCCACTCCAGCCAGACCTGCAAAACCAATTAAATTATTAAATGTATTAGCTATCCAAGCATAACGGAAGGTGTCCCACAGCCCTACTTTTAAACGAAAATGTGCTCGTATCAAATAATCATAAGCACTCATTACAGCTACTGCGAGAAGTGCAAATCCGATCATTTGCAAAACGGCAGATGTAGGCACTCTTCTTAGCTCACGCATAATAAGTCCTAAATGAACCTGCTTCAGCTCATGTTGCCCCTCCCAATACACCAGCGCTATGATAGCTACTGGAAAGAGAGCTCTCACCGCCCGAATCCGATAGATGGATAAGAACAGCCTTACAATTTTGAATCTTTCTAATGTTTGTTGTTTTGATTGCATTAGGCCACCTACCCTTACCGCCGACACACGTTGTGCTAGACAATTTTTACAACCATTTCATTATAACAATTATTGGAATAAAATACCCATGATAATCAACACCTACTACATTAGACTGCCAGCACAGCCCTAATCCCTGCAATAGTTAAGGAATGTTAATGAAATTCTATTTAGCTAAAGAACATTGAGACTGTAGTTTACACATAAAATTGCACAACAAAAAGGACATCCCTCACGGCAAAGGATGCCCTCTCTGTTATGTAGCACGGGTCTAACCAGCATTTATACTCGAATATCAAATCTGCCTTTACTATCCGTTGTTGCGGTAGCTATCTCTAGCGGACTTGCTGCAGCAAGCGCATTGTTCGCAGGTTTGGCTGGTGCTTCTACAATACTGCTAGCGGAGGAAGCACTGCTCTGGGACTTCTGTGAGATTTGTGCCTCAATGGTCTTGATCTGTTGCTCAATTTGCTTCGTCTTCGTTTCCTTGGTCTTGTCATCGTCTGAGCTGGCATCAATCTTGTCTAGTTCAGCTTCCAGCTTCGCTCTTTGTTTCTCAAGCGCACTGGTATCTGTAGTGCTTGATGTCGAGGTAGAATACGATGTGGATCCTGAGACTGCTGACAAGGATAGACTACTAGGAGCTTGCTTTTCCTCGTCTAACAAGCAGCATATAAGAAAGAATCGAGAGAAGTCCTGTGCATGCTATCACAATCGCCATTGGAAGTGCTGATTCAACTCCCCCAAGACCCACAAGTGGCGCTACACTGCTACCTAGCAGCAGGGGAATTAATCCGATTAACGCCGAGGCACTGCCTGCCGATTCACCTTGATCTTGCATCGCCAATGAGAAGCTGGTCGCTCCGACGATCCCCACACTGGAGACAACTGCAAATAGACAGATCAGAATAGGGATCAGCCCTCCTCCTACTAGAATCGTCAGCAGTAGTAAGAGGCCTCCCGTCGTACAGAGCAATAGTCCACTAAGTAGCAATTTAGTCTCACTTACCTTGCCAGCAAGTCTGCCGGCAATTTGGCCTGTAATAATAATTCCAATCCCATTCACAGCAAAGATCAGACTGTATACCTGCGGTGTAACCGCAAAAATATTTTGCAATACAAAAGAAGAACCTGAGATATAAGCAAACATAGATGCCATAACAAAACCTTGAGATAAGGCATAACCCATAAACTTACGATTGCCAAGCAATACCCGGAAGGTAAGCAGCGTACCCTTCAGTCCACTCTTAGAGCGTCGCTCCTTCGGAAGTGTCTCCGGCAAGCGCAATAAAATGGTTAGGCAAAAAATAATTCCGGCAGCAAATAAGACTAAGAATATGCCCTGCCATGTAGTTACTCTTAGCAGTTGGCCCCCAATAACCGGAGCTAATATCGGTCCGAGACCATTCACAATCATCAATAGTGAAAAGAACTTCGTGAGTTCAGAGCCACTATATAAATCACGAACAGCCGCTCTAGAGACAACCACACCTACTGAACCAGCAAGCCCCTGAATAAACCGCAAAGCTACCAGCAGTCCAATCGAAGGACTAAAAGCACACAGCA
>DOJM01000628.1:222-4975 GCA_003529225.1 Paenibacillus sp. | reverse complement strand
GCAAATACATATCAATCGACAACGGGCCGATCGTTGTAATAGAGCCAAGAATCACGGCGAGCTGCAATCTCTGCTTCCGTGAAGGGCCATCTGCGGCAAGCTTATTCCCATTTTGAATTCCAATCATGATCCTTACTTCAACCTTTCTAAAACAACCCGTGGGCCTTTTTTTGTATTCTTCATACTAACGTAAAGGAAGTGCATTGATCAATCCTAATATGAAGGGTTACAGGGGCCTGTATAACAAGAATAACCGCCATTCGGCGGTTATTCTGATTGTTTCATGCATTTGTAGATGTGCTGCGTATCTGCAACCAATCTCTAGCGGCTTCAGCTTCAGCAACACTCAGACGATGGCCTTGATTGCCCCAGTGTGTTGTAACCTCTGCGCCCGCTTTCTGCAAAATACTCTCCAGATCCTCAGTCTCCGAAGAAGCTATAAGCGGATCATTTGTACCTGCTCCAATGAAGATAGACGCCCCATCAAGAGAAGGAAGCTCTACATTCCGCAGCGGCACCATCGGATGCAGTAGAATTGCGGCGCGGAAAACATCCTTATAGTGGAACAGCAAGCTACCGGCAATGTTTGCACCGTTGGAGTAACCCACGGCTACCAGATTGTTAGCATCGAATCCGTGCTGCGCTGCGGCATCGCCTAGAAACTGCTTAATCTCGTGAGTACGGAAGATTAGATCGGCTTCATCGAACACCCCTTCAGCCAGCCGTCGGAAGAACCGCGGCATACCGTTCTCCAGTACATTCCCTCTGATGCCAAGCACCGAGGAATCGGGAGATAACAACCCAGCAAGCGGTAGCAAGTCTTGCTCATTGCCTCCCGTACCGTGGAATAATACAAGCGTGGGCTTCGTTACATCTTTACCTTTATGAAATACATGAATCATCCCTGCTTCACCTCAATTTCTCTTATTTGAATAGGACTTAAGTTTTCTTCGATAACCGCACGATGCGGTTCATACCAAGATGGCAGCATCAACTTTTCACCCAGAGCATCCGGTGCCTCATCTCGAGCAAAGCCTGGAGGGTCTGTAGCGATCTCGAAGAGGATTCCCCCTCTTTCACGGAAATAGATCGCATTGAAGTATTGGCGGTCTTGAACCGGTGTCGGATGATGTCCATGACTCTGCACATGATGCCCCCATTCCAGCTGTTCAGCGTCATCTTGTGCACGCCAAGCGATATGGTGAACCGTACCTGCACCTCCTGCACCTAGCGGGATTGGCNNAACGGCTATATCCATCTCCATCCGCGATATGCTCCATTCCCATTGTATGGACAAGCGTTTCTGCCGTTTGTAGCGGATTGTTGCTATAGAGCACAGCGCCGCCGAACCCTTTGATCGCATGTTCAGTAGGAACCCCTCCGAAAGACCACTTACTAAGCGGTCCTTCCTCACGTTCCACGAGTTCGATGCGCAAACCGTCATAATCAGCAAAGGAAAGATAGGATTCCGAGATTCTATTGCTAAGAGTAACCGAAATTTGATATGCAGCAAGACGTTGTTCCCAGAAGGCCAGAGAACCCACAGGTATCGCATAAGTGGTTACACCGACCTGTCCAGCACCGATTCTACCTTTACGCCCTACGGGAGATGGAAAGAATGTAATAATCGTCCCCGGCGCACCCTGTTCGTTCCCAAAATATAAATGATAAACTTCCGGAGCATCAAAGTTAATCGTTTTCTTCACCNNCACCAGCCGTAGTCCTAAAATACCGGCGTAAAAATCAACGTTACGCTGAGCATCTCCAACAAAAGCGGTAATATGATGGATTCCTGCAGTTTGAAGTGTCATAATGATAAATCCCCTTCTTAGTTAAAAATCAATGCATCCAGAGAAATCGAACCTGGCCCTGTAAGTGCTATACCTGCAGCGACTACCAGTACCGTAAGCGGAAACTCAATTCCGTTCGAAGTAGACCAGAAGCCATTTGGAGCGTGAACCTTAATGATAGCCCCCAGCATAGTGGCAACAATCAACACCGCTGCAACAGGCGTCAGAAGGCCTGCCGCGAACATGAATCCGCCTACCAGCTCCATTAGTCCTGCTAATACCGCCATAGTAACCCCCGGTTTAATGCCGATGGATTCCATCCAGCCCCCTGTACCCTTCGGGCCGTAACCACCAAACCATCCAAACAACTTTTGAGCACCATGCCCTATAAACGCAATCCCGATCACTAATCTCATCAATAATATTCCTACACTTATCATTGTTAATCCACTCCAATTTTCTTTGATTTAATTATCTTAACGTTAAGATATATGATAAAAATTTTTATCTTTCAGTGGCAAGAAGCAGCGAACTGCTTCTGACCTTATAATAAAACCTTGATGCGATATTTCAGCGCTCCTACACACCTTTGCCTAGCTTCTTCAGTAATTCAATCGCCTGATCCTTCTCATCCTTATGCAGTCCACGCATCAAATCATGAATCGAAGCCACATGACGCGGGAAAATCTTATCGAACAGCTCACGCCCTGCATCCGTAATCTCCGCATAGGTCACGCGTCTGTCCTCGCTACACGGCACACGTTTCAGCAGACCTTTCTTCTCCAGCTTGTCGATATTATAGGTGATGCTTCCACTCGTAACGAGAATCTTCTCCCCGATCTGTTGTAGTGGAATACGGGTCCGGTGATACAGCACCTCAAGCACCATGAACTCGGCAGATGCCAGCCCATAACTCTTCATATCCTTCACAGCTTGATCCATCAAGCTTCTGTAAGCCTTAGATAATACAACAAATAACTTTAAAGAAGACGCCTGATCCATCTCCGTAGTATTCTCTGTATTACGAACATTCTCTTCGGTATTACTCATCATTCCCACCTCCAGTTTGACAGCGATGTTGTTCAATATAAAGCGAATATCTTTACATTAAATATCTTTAAGTTAAGATAACTATACTTCCTCACACTACCTTTGTCAACCTCACCACTCAAAAAAGATAACATAAGGTGCTTAACGAGCTGTTAATGTTCTTTCTACGACTTTTTAAGAGCGTGATGAAAATCACTCTAAGTTTGACCTGACCCTTAAAACGGCGTATTCTTGTCTTTACGAATGACTATTTAGTAAGCGATTTCACATCTCTCAAAGGAGGCAACCTGATGGTGGAGGAACAAGCTGGTGCGCGGCGCGTGCTGATCGTAACAGCCGTAGCCGCAGAGCGAGACGCGGTCCTGCGCGGCCTACAAGGCAGCGACAGGTTCCATGTGATTGCTGCCGGCGCAGGTACGGCAGCAGCNNCTGCGTAATCAGCGCCGGGATCGGCGGCGGGTTCCCGGGGGTGGCACCTTTAGGCTCGCTGGTCGTTGCCAGCGAGATGATTGCCGCCGACCTCGGGGCCGAGACGCCGGAGGGCTTCCGCAGCGCTGCCGAGCTTGGCTTCGGCAGCGTGTCCGTGCCGGCTGACCGCGGCACGGTACAGGCAGTTTCGGCCGCGCTGGCAGCGGCCGGACTGACCGTAAGCACGGGGACCGTGCTTACGGTCTCGACGGCGACCGGCACCGCGGAGACGGCCGCCGCCCTTATCGCGCGGCATCAAGGTGCCGTCGCGGAAGCGATGGAAGGCCACGGAGTTGCCGTGGCCGCTGAGGCGCTGGGGCTCCCGGTACTGGAGCTCCGTGCCATTTCGAACCCGGTCGGTCCCCGCGACCGGGCCGCCTGGAAGATCGGCGATGCAATGGAAGCATTAACGGCGGCAGCCGCTATACTATTGGAGGTGCTGTAATGACAACTGAGCTTAATATCGCTTTTTCCCCTTGCCCTAACGATACCTTTGTATTCCATGCCTGGGCACACGGGCTTGTTCCGAATGCACCACAGCTTAATGTAACCTATGCCGACATTGATATTACCAACACACTCGCTGCTAACGGAGAAGGCCCTGAAGTCCTTAAAATCTCCTATGCCGCCCTTCCTTGGGTTCTTGAACGCTACAAACTGCTGCCATGCGGCGGTGCACTAGGCCGTGGCTGCGGCCCGCTGCTTCTTACAGCAAGTGGCCCAACAGCGATCAAACGTCCCGAGAAGCTTGCTGGACGCCGGATTGCGGTGCCAAGCGAGCGTTCTACAGCTTATTTACTCTTCAGATTATGGGCAGCACAGCATATAACAGGGGACATTGGCGAAATCGTCGTCATGCCTTTCGATGAGATCATGCCTGCCGTACGCGATGGACATATCGATGCCGGATTGGTGATTCACGAAGCCCGCTTTACTTACGCGTCTTATGGTCTTAATATGCTGACTGACCTCGGCAGCTGGTGGGAGAGCGATACCGGATTGCCGATTCCACTCGGCGCGATCATTGCTCGCCGCGATCTGGATGCCAATGCCATCACTGGCTGGATTCGGAGCTCTCTTCAATATGCGTGGGATCATCCTACCGATTCTAGAGACTATGTGCTTAGCCACGCTCAAGAGCTGGCTCCAGAAGTGGCTAAATCACACATTGATCTCTATGTGAACGACTTCTCGATGAATCTAGGCGATGACGGCTACGCTGCAATCACCGCCTTACTAAATCGTGCTGCAGCAGAAGGACTTGTACCTGCCATCGATCCTGCATTACTTCGGTAACATTTGCTAGACGTTCTTAGCGCACTTTAAAACTAGACATAACCCACAATCCCCGGTACCCCATAAGGTGTCCTCCGGGGATTTTTGTTTAAAATATAAGAAAGTATAAGTTTCACACCATACTTTATGTCTTATATTTCTCGCTTAAA
>DOJM01000628.1:0-191 GCA_003529225.1 Paenibacillus sp. | reverse complement strand
ACGCCGAAGGTATTTATGCTTGTTCTGAGTAACATTCCCCGCGATTCCTTTCGATCCATTATTTGGCATAGTGAAGCGATGGCTATACAATAGACCTATAAATAGGTTCTATGAAGGAGGATCACATGATACCTGAAAACAATAGCAAGCAAAACATCGATCGATTTCTCGGCTTTCAAGAGGACTATGAC
>DOJM01000626.1:6440-9746 GCA_003529225.1 Paenibacillus sp. | reverse complement strand
TGGCGTTGGCGGCATAACACCTAGCCCAAAAAAGCTAAGAACCGATTCACTCAATATAGCGCCACCGATGTTGAGTGTTGCCATAACGATCAGCAGCGGAACGATGTTCGGCAGCAAATGGTTAAACAATTTACGCCGATCCCGAAGGCCTAATACTACAGCTGCCTGCATAAACTCGCGTTCTCGCAGACTAAGCATTTGCCCCCGTACCATACGAGCCATACCGGGCCAGCTTACAATGCTGAGCATAAGCATAACGATATACATCCGGTAGTCCGTTGGAATCTTCCACTCTGATAATAATGCTCCAAAAATAAAGAGCAGCGGCAGACTTGGAATGGTCAATAAAAGATCCGCAATCCGCATTATGATTTGATCGGCGATTCCACGGTAATACCCAGCTATAGCTCCCAAGAGAGCTCCGATAAATACTGAAAGAACCATTGATGCCAGTCCTACTGTTAGTGAAATGCGTCCTGCCTGCATCACCCGGGTCAAAATATCTCTGCCAAGCGCGTCGGTACCAAGCCAATGCTTCATATTAGGTGCCTTGTTCATCAGTGCCATATTAATTTTGTTATCCGTATAGGGTGAGAACAGAGGACCAAGAAAACAAAGCGCAAACATAAAGATCACTACCACAAACCCGGATACCGCCAGCTTGTTCTTCAGCAACCTCCGAAGGGATTGCCGGAATAAAGAGGATTTTCCTTTGGCGGTCTGGGGTTTCGAGATACCCGCTACATTACTTTGAACTGCCACGTCAGTTTCCTCCTCTCTATAGCCGAACTCTAGGATCGGCAATCCGGTACAAAACATCCGAAAGCAACGTTCCTATGACGGTAAGTATGGCAATAAACATCGTAAAGCCCATCAGCAAAGGATAATCCCTAAGTCCGAAGGACTGCATATACAGCTGGCCAATCCCAGGCCAATTGAATATTTTTTCAATAATAAGTGATCCGCCAAATAGTGCTGGAAGCTCGAAACCAACCAATGTAATTGCGGGCAGCAAGGCATTACGTAAGGCGTGTGTAAATAGCACCTTGCGTTCTTTTAAGCCTTTGGCACGGGCGGTACGGATATAATCCTGCTTTAAGACATCGATCATATTGCTTCGAAAATAACGGGTAAGCGATCCTAATCCAAGGAGGGTCATAACCACAACCGGAAGGGTCATATGCGTTACAATCTCCTTAAAATACGCCAGACCCGTAGCATTACTGCCAGTAGTGATTATTCCACCCGGAGGCAGCCACTTCAGATCGACGGCCAGAATTTTGATCAGGAATAAGCCTATAAAAAATGACGGCAGCGACATTGCTGCGAATATAGCGATCATCACGAGAGTATCGAACCATGAATATTGCTTATAAGCTGAAATCACACCAATAATAACTGCAATCACCCACGTCAGAAACGTGGAAACGGCAGCCAGTAGAAAGGAATTCCAAATATAATCATTAAAAAGCTGCAGCACAGGCTTTTGTTGGGCTAAGGAATACCCGAAATCGCCATGCAGCGCATTCTTCATCCAGATTCCATAGCGCTCAAGCATCGGCTTGTTTAAGCCGTAAATCTCGCGCAGCTCAGCTTTACGTTCTGCAGTCAATTTGATATTTCCGGTTATGAAGTCTCCGGGAGTTGAAGCATACAGGCAGAAGATCAATAATGATGCCGCAAATAAGATAATGACCATGTACAACAGTCTTTTCGATAAATAAGCGCTCATGACAGACTCCTTATGATTTGTCCCCTGCTCATCAGAGCAGAGGACACTGGTTTATTTATTTCAGGCTCCAAGTTGGCAGACTGCCAGCAAGACCGATGAACGGGCTGACCGATAGATTCTCAATACGTCCGTTATAGGCGTATACAGTCTTTTTGTAACTTGTGAAAATAATAGGCAGTTCATCATTGAAGAGCTGGTACAGCTCTTTGTATACCGCTTTGCGTGCTTCAATATCAGTAGTAGCCAAGGCTTTATTGTACAGTTCCAGNNGTCGAAGAATTGCATAAACCCGTCAGCTGGATCAGTCAACATACTAGTGGAGAAGGATACGAGGTCGTAGTCCCCACCTTCTACCTTAGATACCAGAGAGTTAAAGTCTGCGAATACCTCCGGCTGGAAATCGATACCCAGTGCTTCAAAATTCTCTTTAGCTACAGCGATGAAAATATCGGTGTTTTTGCTCTTAGAGCCGAGGTAATGAATGCTAAGCGGTTTGCCATCTTTTTCACGGATACCTCCCGCGCCTACTGTCCAGCCTGCTTCATCTAGCAATTGTTTTGCTTTTTCCGGATCATATTTGTAAGGATTAATACCTTCCTCCGTGTAAGACCAAGAAATAGGGGATGCCGGGATGTTAGCAATAGAGCCTGCTCCTTGCGCTGCATCCACATAAATACTTTGACGATCCAGACCGTACACAATAGCTTGACGCACAAGCTTATCCTTGAGTTGCTCATGCTTCAGATTGACTTGCAAGTAACCATAGGTGCTTGGAGTGTAAGGAATAATGTTCACAAAACCGAGCGCTTTCAGCTTCTCAATATTCTCGTCTGTCGCACTAAAGGAAGCGTAGTCCACCTCACCCGTTTCTACGAACTGCCATACGTCGCCTTCCGTAGTTTTATAAATGAAATGTTCCGTTTTGGGTTTACCTTTGAAATAATTCTCATTCGCCACAAAACGCACTTCTTGCCCCGGAATAAATTTCTCCAGCTTGTAAGGTCCATCTCCAAGTGGCTTCTCATGCAGCTTCTTGATGTATTCAAGATCCCCAAATTTATAGTCCTTGCCATAGTAAGCTTTCGACAGTACATTCGAGCCGAGCTGTACCAGCGCTGTTGCGTTTGGTTGCTCAAGCGTAGCTGAGATTGTTTGCGGATCAATTACTTTAATCCCTTCTACCGCTGTAGAAGTACCTTCTTTATAGGCTTTGCCGCCTTTAACATTTAGTGATGGAAGCTGGGAGCTACCGTCATACGATTTGTNNGCTGTCAATGGTGAACCGTCACTGAATTTCAGATCTTTTCTCAAGTGGAACGTGTATGTAAGCTGATCATCTGAAACATCCCAGCTCTCTGCAAGCTCCGGCGTTGGAACGCCTTGATCATCAACAGTTACGAGAGAAGCGTATAGCAGTGAAGAAACATTGCCATCATAACCACTTTGCTGAAAATATGGAGTAAAAGCTCCACTTGGGTCCGTTAACCCTACGATAATGGTGTCTGTGCGTTTCTGTGCAACTGCTGGAAGTTTGGACAAATCGGTTGCGGTAAAAGGCTCGCTTAGAGCACCGG
>DOJM01000626.1:2853-6373 GCA_003529225.1 Paenibacillus sp. | reverse complement strand
TGTTGTTCGCGCAAGCAGAAAGTAACAGTGAACCCGTAAGCAGTAAAGAAGTGATTACAATCGCATTTTTTCTCATGTACCTATCTCCCTTTTCTCTCTAATAGAATAATAGCTATAATTCCTACCTGTTAAGTATGAATAACTTCTGATGTTCATTATAGAAAGGTTTTAGAGTTCTGTAAAGAGAGAACTTAAAGATAATTCTCCACAAACAGAATTTCTCAACAATTAAAACAAATAAAAAAAGCCAAAACCCTCTCTGTATAAGAGAATTCTGACTTTCAGACCGTAATATTTTTTCTGAATCTTTATTTTAAATAATCAAATAGCTGCTCATTCATCCGATGAATCCCTTCAAGACGTAGACTATATCCGGTGACATTCTCCCCTTCAATATAGACATGCAGCAAACCTGCACAGCGAAGATTAAAAATATGATCGTGAACAATCCCCTTCGAGATCCCCGCATGCTTTACGATTTCGGTGAACGTTTTGCGTCCACCGCTAAGGGCTTGGAGAATTTTTAGACGGCTTTTTTCACTCAGACTGCGAATGGCTCTATACATAAAAGGTGAAATTTCCTCGTTCTCTATCGAAATCCAAGCCGCATAATGACAGATCGTTAACTCACCATAGCAATAGATGATATTTGCAGGCTGAAAATGATACTGCGGAATCAGAACGAGCTTCTTGAGACCGTCTGCGGGCATGAAATAGAATCCGTTGGTCGTTTTGTTCACAAAATCCGGAGTGTCCAGTTCATTAAGCTCCATATTCTTCAAATCCGCATGCTGCTGCAGTTTGCTCAGAATCGCAGGATTGCATTGACTAAAGTACTGGCGGTTCCATTCGGAGAGTAAAAAAACTACGCGGTTACGGTAATCCTCCATATGGCTTGGAAATACCTTTACATATTTTGATAAGGTCTCATATAACTCGCCAACAGATAACCCTTCAATCCAGTTCAACACATTATCTACATCATCCTTAAATGGACAACAGTAAATGAGCAGATTCAACATTTTCCACTCATTGTTTAGTTCGGTTTCTTTCAGACGGGATAACAGCTCTTCACTGAGGGTGCTTTCAATTTCGTTAGCCCACGCTACCCCTAAATCAATCTTCTTATAGGATTTTTTGCAGAGATAAGTATGTAAGCTGTTCAACAACTCATAAATCGATCCAAATTCAACCTCAACCTTGTATTCCACAATGATTCCTCCTGCTAGCGGTTCTTTTCAGTAGTGAGATATTCTCTTAATCTTATTGTATTATCCTGAGAATACGCAAGCTACTTTATAAACGGGAGTGTATAAAAATTCATTGGCTGCTGATTCAGCACCGAGTTTTTGTGCATCGCATGTTGAATTAGCTGAAATTTACGTGAGCGTGATCGCTATGAGACACAGATGACCTTAACGCATTATTATCCCATTTTCAGCGTTCTATCAGACTTCATAGGCGCTATTGGCATAAAAATCAGCTTCACGGCTTGCCAAAATTAATACTAATGCGCTCAACCTTTGCAGAACGATGAACAATCGATCTGGTTCGTTCCTCGCTTTTTGCAAATCATGGTAGTAAAATATAGGCAATAACATTTTAGGAGTGAAGCCATAAGATGCAAATTCAAAATGGAACAGGACGTTTTTTTGTTGCGAATGACGGTAAGGACCTTGCCGAGATCACATACAGTTTGGATAAAGATGCTGGGGAATTGGTCATTGACCACACTCGTGTCTCTGAGGAACTGCGCGGTCAAGGTACCGGTGAAGAACTTGTACGGGCTGTTGTAGATAAGGCTCGAAATGAAAATTTGAAAATTGTTCCTGTGTGCTCCTATGCAGCTCATCAATTTGAGAAGCATCCAGAGTATAAGGACGTGCTGAGCGGGAACACAGGCGAGCGAGACTGATCTCCGTTCCCGTTTCCGTGAAGCTTTATTAACCTATTCGAACTAATACACTTAGTTCAAATACACTTTAGGAGGAAACGGGTTTGACTACTACTGATATTTTGAGAAATATAGAAGAATTACAAGAACGCTGTGAGCAATATGACGGAATTTCACTGAAATTGAATTGGGATATGCTTCGCCAGCCATCAAGCGTAGGAGATACGGAATGGCTCGTGACTTATGAAGATGATTTACTCGTCGGCTTCTTAGGAATTTATGGATTCGGAAGCGATATGGAGATCTGTGGCATGGTTCGACCAGGCTACCGGCGACGGGGCATCTTCACTTCACTGTGGAACCGAGCGCAAACTATTATCAAACGGGGAAATGTTGCTACCCTACTTCTAAACGCTCCCGCTGCCTCGTCATCTGGAGCTGCATTCCTTCAGACACTCCCCCTACAATTTAATCATGCGGAATACCAAATGAAATGGGGAGGAAATTCGGTTGCTTCCTCTGAAGCAAGCTCAGCCACAGGGACGGTAATCTTGCGCCCTGCTCGTGAAGACGAAGCTCCAATTCTCGTTGAGCTGGATTGTGGAGGTTTTGACATAAAGACAGAAGATGCTGCCGAACTCTATGACCTGCAGAAACAGGAAGGCCTGCAAGAACATATTATGATCGAAATGGACGGACAACCTGTTGGTAAAATGCGGCTGTGGACCGAAGATAATGAAACCTGGATTTATGGATTTACTGTCAGCAAGAAGCTTCGGGGGCTAGGCATTGGCCGAAGTGCACTTCTTCAAACGATCGAACGAGAACGTAAAAACTATAATGGAATTAATCTCGAGGTCGCTCTAGATAATCCCAATGCGCTTAAGCTATATGAAAGCTGTGGCTTTATCATTCAGAATAAACAGGATTATTACCGTTATATCGGCTAATCCATAGAAATAAAGCCTCCCCTCTAATGGACATTTTCGCCNNTTTCGCCTGAAGAGCAGGAGGCCTTATTTTATTATTAGAGTAATCACATGAGCCCAAAGCCTCCAACATTAGCCTCGCCTCTATCCTTTCTACGTTCACTGCAGTTTAATGAGCCATCGGCGTGCACTTCCTGCTCCAGAAATACAGATAACAACCGAACATAATCCAAAGACTCCTTATACGGGACAGCATTTCCCTTGTAAGAGTATTTACGACCTTCTAGCAAGGAGTAGATTTCCACGGTTTCCGCAGGTTCACCGTAAGCCGCATAACAAAAGACGTTAGTCATATGCAAAAAGCCCGCAACAGTATCCTCATTGCCATTCACCATAAATTTCTGAATGTTTAGGCTTCGACCATTCTGAGTAGAATTCCAAGCTAATTGAGTAATCATTGAAAGCTCCAAGTTCAGCTCCGGGACTGGCACATACCACTGCTCGTATAGCATTACCGGAATTTCCAGTAGATGATTGGTCGAAACGATACGCATTAGTTCATCCGCTATACTCGTCTTGATATCCCAATATTGCAGCAATGAAGGAAAAGCATCCCCCCTAGGTGGCCAACGGCGCTCTAACAGAAATTGTATCGGCGTCTCCCTTCGGACTTCAGGCAGCAAACTATAAAAGTCGT
>DOJM01000626.1:368-2808 GCA_003529225.1 Paenibacillus sp. | reverse complement strand
CCGTCGCTGGAGCGCCGCTTGATACATTCTCGGCCCCACCAAGCATAATGTGCTCCACTCGATAATCATGCAGTCGTTTATATGGAGGCGTATGTATATTCACTTGTTTCTTCATCCAACTTCCCGCTGGCCCGCCCATCCTATGATGCCACCATACAAGCTTCGATAAATTGACGACCGAATTGACGGCAAGCTTCTTTTTCAGCAGCGTTCGGGCCATATTCAATCTTAAGACTATCCTGTAATATTACAGCTCCACGTTCCTTTAACTTCTCCACGAATAAGTCCACGGCTCCACAATAAATCGCGTAACCTGTGTCTCCACTGCCAAAAACTGCTGACTTCATAGCGGTCAAATCAATCTCATCCATCTCCTCATAGAAATCAAGAGCTTCATCAGGTAGCTCTCCATCTCCCCAAGTGTATGCTCCTAACAGAACGCCTTCATATGAATTTATCTCAACCGCATTACATTCAGTGACCGATTTCAAAACGGCTTCACCGCCTGCTTGGCATATTCCCTCTGCAATTAATTCTGCCATTTCCTCAGTGTTTCCAGTTAGACTGGCGTATGCCACTAGCACTTTCGTCATCTTTCTGTTCCTCCCATTACTAAACATAAAATTTAAATAATGTGTGCTTCACCCTCATTCTATTTGATAATGATTATCATTGTCAAATGATTAAAATAAAAAAACGCAAACTCCCGTTTATTCACACGGTTGATGTTTGCGTTCAATCCCTTTTTTTGTTCAAAATTAATTAGTATGCTCCTTCGAGCAACGTAATGTGATTACCATCTGGATCGCGGAAATTCATTTCTTTCCCGCCATACGCCATCGTAACCGGTGGCTGACAATCCAGTCCCTTAGCCTTTAACTGCTCATACGTCTCATCGAGATTATCGCAGCCGAATACTAAATTAACAAAGCCAGTCGTGAGCTTTTCCCATTTCGTCGCATCCCATATAATGATTCCAGGCTGCTTCTTGTCGAATCCAATCTTTGCGCCATCAAAATTGCCGNNAACGGAATTGGAATCCCTAGCACCTCCGAATAAAATGCAGCCAACGCTGCAGTATCCTTAGTGTAGATGTTAGTACCTTCAAAAGACGAAATCATAATTTGTCCCCTTTCATTCTCATCATCATAGTATCCATTTCTTACTTAGGTCTAGTTTAACAAGGCTAGCACCCTTTGTATTGCAAAATTGCGACATTTATCTGCCCGCATAGACTAAAGCCTCAAGTGGTGTTCTTCCTGCATATTTCTTGAAACTGTTTATAAAATGAGGCTGGTGGCTGAATCCATACGTAAAAATAAGATCCTGCATATTCTTCGTCTGCATAGGCAGTTGATATATTTCCCGCCATACATTCTGAAATCGCACAAGGTCAGCTGTTTTTTTAGGTGATACACCTATGTATTCTTGAAAAAGTCTTTCGAGTTGGCGTCGGCTTAGATTAGAGCTGGTTTCCAAATCCTCAGCTGTTACCACACCCTTTTGTTTAATTAGGGTATAAATTGCATTCATCATCCGATCATTAGTCCGTCCACCACACTCAAGACGCTGAAAAAGATAAGCCTCAGCTGCCGCTATCCTTTCATTCATAGAATTTGCTTGTTCCAGCAGAAATCCTAGCTCTTTTTTAAAAGTACAAAAGTATTGGTCCACATCTACAAATGCATTCAGGACATCTCGGAGATGGTCATCTGCAAAAAAATGAACGGCCCAGAAATGAAATCGGATACCAAAGGTTGAGATCATACCTCCTCCCCTGTCTGAAGGGACTTCAAAAGGAGCATCATTGATGCCGGAAAAAACGGTAGTTGTTAAGCCTGTCGATTCATTCAGATTCCAAATAATGTCCATGCATGTATCTGGAATAATTGTTTCCATTCGAGGTTCGTAACCAGATGCCTTGTCCACTACGTGAACGGATGCCTCTGTAGGAATACGCGGTGTAACAGAGCCCCAGAAACAGCGAATATATGGCTGCAAAGCTTGACTGGGTAGAAATTCACTAGTTTGTGCTGGATTTGCAGTTATCGGGAAATATAGAGGCGCAAGATTGAACATAAGCTGCTATTCTCCGATCATAAATATTNNGATCATACACAATCATTGCTTGATCTACCAGAATAATAGCTGTGAGCATGGAAATATTATACACATAATCTTCATTGGATAAAATAAGTAGAGTGTTGGCCTTGTGCGTATTTTGTTTGTAGCTATATGGTGAAATGATGTACAATAAAGGCTAAATGAATTTTTGAAGGATGGATTAAAAAATGTATATAGCTAGCGACTGGAAAGACTATGAAGTAATTGACACTGGCGGTGGAGAGAAGCTTGAACGTTGGGGTGACATTATCCTGCGCCGTCCGGATCCACAAATTATTTGGCCACTCTCCAATGAGACAGCGAAATGGCGTGATGT
>DOJM01000626.1:0-251 GCA_003529225.1 Paenibacillus sp. | reverse complement strand
CCTGAACAAGCGGCCAACTGGAGCTGGATGATGGACAAGATTGCGGCTGCTAACCGTCCGATCTCAGTACTGAATCTATTTGCTTACACTGGTGGAGCTACTGTAGCCGCAGCAAGTGCCGGCGCTTCTGTTGTTCACGTGGATGCAGCCAAAGGAATGGTGCAATGGGCAAAAGAAAATGTCCAGCTGTCCGGTCTGGGCGAGCGTCCAGTTCGCTACATCACGGATGACGTATTCAAATTCGTACAACA
>DOJM01000627.1:14893-16302 GCA_003529225.1 Paenibacillus sp. | reverse complement strand
AAGGAAGTGGGTAAGCCATTTGTGCTGGTCATTAACTCCACTCGCCCACGCAGTGAGGAAGCACAACAGCTCCGCAGCGAGCTAGCCATCAAATATGATATTCCTGTCATGACACTCAGCGCAGCAAACATGACCGAAGAGGATGTAACAGGTGTACTGCGTGAAGTATTGTACGAATTCCCTGTTCATGAAGTGAATGTGAACTTGCCAAGCTGGGTCATGGTGCTTGGAGAGAATCACTGGCTGCGTAGTAGCTATGAGAACTCCGTTCGCGATACGGTAAAAGATATTCGCCGCTTGCGGGATGTCGACCGGCTCGTATCTCAGTTCACAGAGTATGATTTTATCGATAAAGCTGGCCTAAGTGGTATGAACATGGGTCAGGGTGTAGCAGAGATCGATCTGTATGCCCCAGAAGAGCTGTATGATCAGGTTCTCATGGAGGTAGTAGGGGTTGAGATCCGCGGTAAGGATCACTTGCTCCAGCTGATGCAGGAATTCTCACACGCGAAAAGGGAGTACGACCGTTTCTCGGAAGCTTTAGAAATGGTCAAGACTACCGGTTATGGTATTGCTGCTCCTTCGCTAGCTGAAATGGCGCTAGATGAACCAGAGCTGATTCGCCAAGGCTCTCGCTTCGGGGTTCGCTTAAAGGCCACCGCACCATCTATTCATATGATTCGTGTTGATGTTGAATCTGAGTTCTCACCAATCATTGGTACAGAGAAACAAAGTGAAGAGTTGGTTCGTTATTTGATGCAGGATTTCGAGAATGACCCGATTAAGATTTGGGAATCCGATATTTTTGGGCGCTCCTTGCATTCCATTGTGAGGGAAGGTATTCAAGGCAAGATCGCGATGATGTCGGATAATGCGCGCTACAAATTGCAAGAAACGCTAGGCCGGATCATCAATGAAGGCTCAGGCGGGCTTATTGCAATTATTCTCTAACTAAATTTAAGCAGATTGGAAGAGTGGGAGAGATCCCACTCTTTTTATGCGTAAAAATAACGAAACTTGATTCCTAGTTCCTATAATAACGGTGAATCTGACTCAATTATTTTTCTGAAAAGAAGAATTAACCTGGTCTTATAGGTCTATAAAATTAGATGGGAATGGGATGTTTATGCAAGTATAGATGATAATTTCTACTCCTTTTTTGTCTAACTGCTTGAATTTATGGATGGGCTGTATTACTATAAGTTTGTTGCGCTTCAAGGTCTATGGGCGCCAGTGTTCAGTAATAAACGGGATTATCACGTATATTTTACGTTTAAACGGAAACAGTGTATGATACCGGAAATTTACTCAGGGAGGTGAGAAAACATGAATAAATCTGATTTGATCAATGTAGTTACAGAAGCAACTGAACTTCCCAAGAAGGATGCTACTAAAGCTGTAGATGCGGT
>DOJM01000627.1:5382-14818 GCA_003529225.1 Paenibacillus sp. | reverse complement strand
GTACCAGCATTCAAACCTGGTAAGGCGCTGAAAGACGGAATCAAATAAAGATTTCTACATATCAATCCCATAGTCTTTTTAAGTAACAACTATGCCGCCCTCCAAGGCGGCATTTGTTTTTTGGAATAGCATAGGCTGTACATTAGGTTTAGAGGAGGATCAGCGATGACGGATAAAAATACGAGCGGAAATCCGCTTCCGACAGGTAGCGACTATATTGTGGTTAAGGCCAAAGAAAATGGCGTTCAAGTCATTGGGCTAACTAGAGGTACGGATACACGCTTTCATCATACAGAGAAGCTAGACAAGGGTGAGGTGTTGATTGCCCAATTTACCGATCATACCTCAGCAATGAAAATCCGCGGAAAAGCTGAAATTTTAACGAAACACGGACAATTGGAAAGTGAAAGCTGAAAAGCAGGCATAGCCTGCTTTTTTTCAAAATATAGTAAGGGTGAATGATCATATCCACAAAAAGTGGGTACTATGGATAAGGGGGCGTGTCCATGAACAAAGCCTGGTTGATCGGTGCGGTATTACTCTTGACTGCGACCTCTGCTATTATTTTGCCGAAACTGGCAGATTTAGACTCATCCGTACAGCAGAGAAATGGGACAGTGGAGACTTTTACTGGCAGCCATAACACAGTGCTTGACAATAACAATCTTGTTGATGTTCTGGGCGCTCTTCCGTTGACCTTATCCATAGATAGCGTAGGCTGGGAAGGTCATGTTCTGTCACTGGATCTGAAAGTGAGCGGGAACGATCATNNAAAATATGGCTCAGGCCATTTCCTTTGCTATTCAAGAAACCTCGAATGTGGATCAACTTCTACTTCGCATTTTGGTAGAAGATAAATGGCTTGATAGCCGCCGACTGCTATTTGCTGGTGATATCAGACGTTCTGAGTGGTCTTATACATTGCAAGAGGAACTTCAGTCTGCGGGTAATTTTCCTATATCGGATCGTCTCAAAACGGGCTTCCGCATTAGTGAAACCGAGCTCTGGAAGAAACAGTTCATTTATCCTTGAATGGATTAAAAGAAACTCAGGCGTACCACAGTGCGTGACAAAAAAACATGTGATATAATAGACAAGATTGTGAACAAACGAATTATTATTATGTCAATGGCTTCGGAGGCTGAAATGAAACCGTACTGCATACCGCAACTGGCTAAACCCTACACCGACTACGACATGATTCAGAAGCATACGGATTTGCCGCCGTTTTCTGATGGCCGGGGTCATTTGTTATATATTTTTCTAAATCACGCTTCTTCTGCAAAAGGAAGTGCCGGAGAGTTGTACACGCTTGTGACAGCGCTTGTTCAACTAGGTCTGGACACACATGAGGTCATTGACCGTTCGAATGATAGACGGGGGGGAGACCCTATGCGTTCCCGTCAATTGAAGGTACTGGCTGGCGATTACTTCAGTAGCTGGTTTTACCATTTGCTTGCAAAGAGTGATCAGATCGAGATGATTGGAATCTTGAGTAAGGCGATTGCAGATTTCAATGTCTTGAAAGCGAATCTCTACGTGAAGATGAGAGGCATACGCCTTTCGGCTGAACAATACTTGCGGCACNNTGGTACAGCTGAATATGCGGCTGTTCCTTTCTTTTACGCCTATGATTGAGAACTCCTTAGTGGAGTTGTGGGAGAAACTGCTGGCAGAATTCAGTCAGTGCGAGACCGTTGCTATTGAGCTTCTTCGTAGTGATGATCCTGCGAATGCAGGGAATGGCTATTGCTACTGGAAGATGATGGAGACTGCAACGGAGGATGAACGCAAGCAACTTCAAGACCTGAACCTTGATCAGAAGGAATGGAAGATGCTGAAAATGAAATATAAATGTGATTCGCAACTGACGGACAAGCTTCATCAATCGCTTCAGTCTATTCAGGGACTATTGCAAAGCGTTAAAGACGAGAGTTTACTTAGAGAGCTAGAGATCGCGCTGGATCGTTTTCTCCTGCAGATGAAGGTCACAGGACAAGCAGCCGTGGAGGGTTAAGGGATGACTATGGAAAAAACGACAACTGCTGTGGGTGACAACAGCAAACCAAAAGAGCAGTTTGTACATTCCGTATTTGAGAGTATTGCTGGAAAATACGATTTGATGAATGACATCCTAAGCNNTGGCGTAAATTCACGATGAAGAAGATGGGAATGAAGCACGGGGATTCGGCCGTTGACCTATGTTGTGGAACCTGTGATTGGAGCATTGCTTTGGCGGAAGCCTCGCAGACTGGCAATGTAATCGGACTGGATTTCAGCGCAGGTATGCTTGAAGTAGGTCGCCGTAAAGTGGAAGAACGCAAGCTTCAAGACCGTATTTCGCTAGTGCAGGGCAATGCTATGGAGCTGCCTTTTGAAGACAATGCATTTGATTATGCAACGATTGGATTCGGACTACGCAATGTGCCAGATCCTGTTCAAGTGCTTAACGAAATGAAGCGGGTAGTAAAACCTGGTGGGATGGTTGTATGTTTGGAGCTATCCAAGCCGATGAAACAGCCGTTTAAAGGTGTATATTTCTTTTATTTCCAGCGTGTACTTCCATTGCTTGGTAAGTTATTCGCGAAAAGGTACGAGCAATACAAGTGGCTGCCAGAATCATTGGCAATGTTCCCAGACCGGGAGCAACTAGCTACTATTTTCCGTGAAACCGGACTTCAAAAAGTGGAATCCTTCCCCTTGACCGGAGGCATCGCGGCATTACATATTGGGCTCAAGGAGAACGGGAATGTTTAAGAAAATCGGTATCTTTTTACAAATGATTAAGTTTGAACATACGGTATTTGCTTTACCCTTTGCCTNNTCCTGGAGTCAAATAGGCTGGATTGTAATCGCTATGTTTGGAGCACGCAGTGCAGCTATGGGATTGAATCGATTAATAGACCGAATCAGTGATGCCAAGAATCCACGCACATCGGGAAGAGCGATTCCGGCAGGGTTACTTAAGATCGGTGAAGTTGTCATTTTTATAGGCATTTCGTTTTTCTTGCTCTTTTGGGCAGCCTTTAAATTGAATTCTTTGTCAGCTAAGCTGTTACCTATCGCTGTATTCCTTCTTGTTATTTATTCATTCACTAAGCGCTTTACATGGGCATGCCATCTTATCCTCGGCCTCACCATTGCGCTAGCACCTCTGGGCGGCTGGGTAGCTGTGACCGGTAGTGTGAATTGGACTTCAATGGTATTCTACTTCACAATTGTGTTTTGGACGGCTGGTTTTGATGTTATATACTCTTGTCAGGATGTTGAATTTGATCTTAAAGAAGGCTTAAAATCCATTCCAGTGCGATTTGGAGTCCAGGGTGCGCTTGTTATTGCCCGAGTGTTTCACATTCTTACGGCGATTGGATTCGTATCGCTGCTGTTTTTGACGGATTTAAGCTGGTGGTATGTGGCAGGNNAATATATTATTCTCTTTTATGAGCATTATATTGTATCTCCGAGTGATCTCAGCCGTTTGCAGACCGCTTTTTTCACTATGAACGGCGTGCTAAGCATCGTGGTGTTCTCTTTCACTTTGATTGACTTGGTGGTGCATTTCAAAAAATGACGCTTACTAAACCGAAAAACTTCGTGGTTGGAATTACAGGGGCAAGCGGTGCTATTTATGGTATTCGTCTGATCGAAACGTTGCTATCGCTGGGCTACTCCGTTCATTTGGTAGTAAGTAATGCGGGCTGGCGCGTTTTTAAAGAAGAACTAGGTTATATCGCATCAGACCGGGAAGGCTTTTTGAACGAAAAGTTCAAGGGTTATCCCGGTTCTCTACTTTATCATCCTGTCGCTGATATCGGTGCATCTATTGCAAGTGGTTCGTTTCGTGTGGAAGGGATGATTATTATGCCTTGTTCCATGGGGACATTGTCTGCGGTTGCTAATGGAACCTCCGACAACCTGATGACTCGTGCTGCTGATGTTATGCTTAAGGAAGGACGTCCACTGGTCCTTGTTCCTCGTGAGACACCTCTGCATGCTATTCATCTTGAGAATATGTTGAAGCTGTCCCGTCTGGGGGTTCGGATCATTCCGGCAATGCCGGCGTTTTACTTTGGGCCACAAAGTATGGATGATCTGATTAATTTCATGGTGGGTAAAGTGCTTGATAGCTTTAATATTGAACATCAATTATTTCGCAGATGGGGGGATTGAAAGGATGGAGAATAACAGCCACACCATCATAGGTAAAATCAGCTATACTAACTCATGGCCGGTATTTCACAATTTTCATCCCTCTGCACTGAAATATCCGGCAGAGATGGTGAGTGAGGTACCTGCCATTCTTAATCAGGGGATGAGTCGTGGAACGATTCATGTGGGTGCATTATCCTCTTTTGCGTATGCTGAAGCCAGTGATAAGTTATTGCTGTTACCTGATTTATCGGTAAGTGCGGACGGTCCTGTGAGGTCTATTTTTCTTTTTTCTCGAGTGCCTCTTGCACAGATAGGTACAGGTACGATTGCTGTTACGAACACTTCTGCAACATCGGTAAATTTGCTGAAAATTTTAATGGAAAAGGCTTTTGGCAATAAACCAGAATATATTAGTGCTAATCCTGATTTGGATGCTATGATGCATCAAGCAGATGCCTGCTTACTCATTGGTGATCATGCGATTAAAGCCTCTTGGCAGGATCAAGGGTATATCGTTACGGATCTGGCGGAGCTTTGGAAAGAATGGACGGGCTTAGGGATGACCTTTGCGGTCTGGGCAGTGAATCGAAAGGCTGCGAAGGACAAACCGGAAGCCATTGCGGAGATTGCAGAAGCTTTTGCTGAGAGTAAACTGCGGGGATTAAGTGATTTAGATCCTATAGTACTTGCAGCCTGTACGACAATTGGGGGAACTAGGTCTTATTGGGAAGGGTACTTTCGCAATTTATGCTATGATTTTGGAGAAAGGCAGCAGAAAGGTCTGAACCTCTATTTCCGCTATGCCTATGAGATGGGTCTGCTGCCGCAGGCAGTGAAGATGGAGATTTGGAGTCATAAACTGTTGACACGGGTGAAGGAATGAAACGACTGCAAATATTCGGATTACTGAACAGAGACATGGATCAGATTGAGAAAGATTTGTACCGTAGCGTACAGGGTGATGACGACCTACTAACCGAGACTTCTCTGCATTTATTAAAAGCTGGCGGTAAAAGATTGCGTCCCGTATTTGTTTTGATGGGTGGGAAATTTGGTAAGTATGATCTTGAAAAACTGAAGCGTGTGGCGATACCGCTAGAACTAATTCATAGCGCTTCACTAGTTCACGATGATGTTATTGACGATGCAGAACTGCGCCGAGGTGAACTTACTGTTAAGGCCAAATGGGGCGATNNACTACATATATGCGAAAGCACTGGTGATGACGACGGAGCTGAAGAATCCGCGAATTCATCAGATTTTGTCCAAGGCCATGATTGAAATGTCGATCGGTGAGATGGAGCAGATTCGTGACTTCTTCAACAGTGAGCAAAGTGTGCGTCATTACCTGCGGCGGATTCGCCGCAAAACAGCGCTGTTGATTGCAGTCAGTTGCCAATTAGGTGCACTTGCTGCTGAAGCTGAACCAGAGGTGGCTCGTCTACTTTATAATTATGGATATAATGTAGGGATGGCCTTCCAGATTCGTGATGATTTACTTGACCTCTCAGGCACCGAAAAGCAAATCGGTAAACCTCCAGGTAGTGATATGCGGCAAGGGAACATTACCCTTCCTGTCATTTATAGCCTGGAAGATGAAAGATTGCGAGCTTCGCTTCTTGAGGAGTTAAAGTCTATTCGTGAAGGGTACAGCACAGTAGGGCGTGCAATTGATCTTATTCTTTCTGGAGACGGAATTGCCCGTTCCGCGCAGCTGGCTTCGCGTTATATCGCGAAGGCACTTGCTGCACTGGATCAGTTGCCTAACAACAAGACTAAGCGTAATCTACGCGATATTGCCTTTTTTGTAACAGGTAGAGCCTATTAGTATTTTGGTGATCATGAAATTAAACGTTTCCAGAAAGCGCGGTTTCTGTTAAGATAGCGTCAAAACAACCCAACGAATGGGAAATTGGAGAGTGCCTCTATGGAAAAGACGTATCTGATGGTCAAACCGGATGGAGTACAACGTGGATTAATTGGGCGTATTGTCTCACGCTTTGAAGATAAGGGCTTTAAGCTGGTCGCTGCAAAGCTGATTACAGTTAGTGAAGACCAAGCAAAAAGACATTATGCGGAGCATGCTGGCAAGGACTTTTTTGCAGAGTTGGTTTCTTTCATCACTTCAGGTCCAGTGTTTGCAATGGTATGGGAAGGTGATGATGTTGTAGCATTATCCCGTATGCTCATTGGTAAGACGAAGGTAGGAGAAGCCTTGCCAGGTACGATTCGAGGCGACTTTGCCAGCCATACACCGCTTAATTTAATTCATGGATCAGACTCGCCTGAAAGTGCAGAACGAGAAATTGCTAATTTCTTTACTCCAGATGAACTGAATCTTTATAACAAAGAGATCGCAGTCTGGATGTAGGAGCTAAGCGGGAGGCGGGGGATTAATATGTCTGATCGTAATGTTGCAGCATTAACAGCAGATTCAGATTACATCGGGTTTATTCATCATGTTAAGCAAAGCACCGGAATTGATCTGGCTCTGTATAAAGAAGCGCAGATGAAGCGGCGTTTAACGACTCTTCGTGTGAAGAATGGATATCAAACCTTTAGTGATTTTTTTGCCGCAATGATGAAGGACAAGGAATTATTTTATGAATTTTTGGACCGAATGACGATTAATGTCTCCGAGTTTTGGCGGAATCCGAATCGGTGGGAAGTACTGCGAGATATCATTCTTCCTGACATACAACAATCTGGTCGCAGATTGAAACTGTGGAGCGCTGCATGTTCCACTGGAGAAGAACCCTATACGCTGGCTATGATTTTATCGGATAAGAATTTATTGGGACAGACTGGCATTCTGGCTACGGATATTGACGACGGTGCGCTTTCCAAAGCAAAGCAAGGACTGTATCTGGAACGTTCTTTAAAAGATGTGCCTAAGGATGTTGCTGCGCGATATTTTAAACCTGACGGTCTTTTATTCAAAGTTAGTGACACGCTTAAGAAAAACATAGATTTTCGTAAACAGAACCTACTGCTGGACAAGTTCGATGAGGGCTTTGATCTTATCATTTGTCGTAATGTAATGATCTATTTTACTGAAGAGGCGAAGAATAAGCTCTACCATAAGTTCTCGGCTAGTTTACGTCCAGGCGGGTATTTGTTTGTAGGTAGTACAGAGCAGATCTTTACGCCAGCGCAATATGGCTTTGAATCGACGGAAACCTTTTTCTATCGTAAAAAATAAATACTTCTTGCTCCTTCGTCTGTACTTTTTTAGGTATACTTTCGCTATCGTTCAGTGATACTGGGTAGTAGAATCTGTAAGCTAAGCGAAAGGATCGTTAAACCGATGGACAAAAGTAAGGTCATTGCCGCGTACAAACGAGGCTTTATTAACGTTCGTGAGTGCGGGCAAATTCTCGGTGTAGAAGAAATGCAATTGAAGCGCCTTCTACAACTGGAAGAGCGTAAGTCTACATTTCCTTCAACAAGTCAGCGGATCGGAAGCTAACAAGTGCCGGACCGAGCCGAGGAGCGCCATTTATCACTCTATAGAGTATGAATGGCGCTTTTTCTTTACACAAAAACCAATTCATTTTGTCACGAATGGAGTCGTTTTAGGGAGATCCCTTTCTTGTCAAAGAGGATTGCCTATACTATAATGAGCAAAGATCATTAGGATTTTAGCGGTTTACAGTTTAAAAGTATAGAAGGGGGAACGCAGCATGAGTTTGCGCTATTTAACAGCGGGGGAAACGCACGGCCCCCAGCTTACGGCCATTATTGAGGGATTGCCAAGTAACTTGACTTTGGATTTTGAAGAGCTTAATTTTCAATTGCAGCGTCGACAAAAGGGTTATGGACGTGGACGTCGCATGCAGATTGAGAAAGATACGGCACAAATTGTAGGTGGAGTGCGTCATGGCTATACTACAGGTGCTCCAGTAGCCTTGGTAGTAGAGAATAAAGACTGGACCCACTGGAAGAACATCATGAATATCGAGCCTATTCCTGGCAGTGACGAAGAAAAACGCCGCGTAAATCGGCCGCGTCCTGGTCATGCAGACCTGAATGGCGGATTGAAGTACAACCATACGGATCTTCGTAACGTACTGGAGCGCTCCAGTGCCCGCGAAACAGCAGCCAGAGTCGCATGTGGCGCTGTAGCCAGACAGCTGCTTGCAGCTTTTGGCGTGAAAGTAGCAGGGCAAGTTATTCGTATTGGTGAAATTGAAGCGCCTGCAAACGATCTGCCTATCGATGAGCTGATTGAGCGGACAGAACAGTCCTCTGTCAGAGTTGTCGATAAAGAAACGGAACAGAAGATGGAGGCTTACATAGATCAGATTAAGGAAGAGGGCGACTCCATCGGTGGAATCGTTGAATGTATCGTCGAAGGACTTCCTATAGGACTTGGCAGTTATGTACAGTCTGATCGGAAGCTTGACGGAGCAATCGCTGGGGCGGTAATGTCGATTAATGCATTCAAAGGCGTTGAAATTGGCATTGGGTTTGAAGCTGGTAAATTGCGTGGATCACAAGTCCATGATGAAATTATGTATGAAGCTTCTAAAGGATACTACCGTGCAAGTAATCGCTTAGGTGGTTTTGAAGGTGGTATTNNGTATGACTAACGGCATGCCTGTTGTAGTTCGCGGGGTCATGAAGCCGATCCCTACCCTTTATAAACCGCTTCAAAGTGTGGATATTGACACGAAAGAACCATTTACAGCGCAAGTTGAACGCTCCGACGCTTGTGCAGTTCCAGCGGCATGTGTTGTTCTGGAAAACGTAGTGGCTTGGGAAATCGCTAAAGCATTCCTTGATAAATTCGGTGGCGACTCACTGGAAGAAATTAAAGCGAACTATGAAAATTACCTATCACAGCTGGAGAGTTACTAATTATGCGTACCATTAATGTAGATTTGGGCGACCGCTCGTATCCTATTCTTATCGGTAGTGGTTTACTAAAGGACATCGCCCATTATTGTGCTGAGGCTGGATTTTCGGAACGTAGTCCACTGTTAGTAGTGAGTGATACTGAAGTAGCACCAAGGTACTTGCCGGCTCTTGAAGAAGCTTTGCGTTCTCACGGCTATACAGTGGTTAGTCACATAATGACGGCAGGTGAAGCCTCTAAATCATTAGCCGTGTATGAAGAAGTCATGACAACCGCAATTCAAGCAGGATTAGACCGTAATTCAGCGGTTTTAGCTTTAGGCGGCGGCGTGGTTGGCGATTTGGCAGGATTTGTAGCAGCAACCTATATGCGTGGAATCGGATTTCTGCAAATTCCGACGACGATCCTAGCCCATGATAGTAGTGT
>DOJM01000627.1:0-5277 GCA_003529225.1 Paenibacillus sp. | reverse complement strand
CTTTAGAGCGTGGCTGTGCAATTAAGGCAGATGTAGTGGCGAATGATGAGCGTGAGCATGGACTTCGGGCGATCTTAAACCTTGGACATACGATCGGACATGCCATTGAAGCAGTTGGTGGGTATGGTGTGTTTCTGCATGGAGAAGCGATTGCGATTGGGATGGCGGGTTCAGCGCTATTGGCTGCGAAGCTTGGGCGGGATACTTCCATATATGAGGATACAGTATCTATGCTGACCGCGCTGTCACTGCCTGTACGGCTTCCTTCCGAGTATGATGAAGATGAACTGATGGACGCTATGATGCATGATAAGAAATTCATAGAAGGCAAGATGACCTTTATCGTGCCTGATTCCATAGGCTCTGTAAGCATTGTGAACGATGTCCAGGAGTCACTTGTGCGAGAGGTTCTCGCAGAGCTTAAGAAGGAGGGAAGACCGTGGTAAACCGAGGAATTCGCGGAGCAACAACCGTGACTAAGAACGAAGAGGCAGAGATTTTACGCGAGACCGTTATATTGCTGCGGGAGATCGTAGAACGTAATGATGTTATAGCTGAGAATATAAGCGNNCCAATGATCTGGATGCTACATTTCCTGCAAGAGCTATTCGTGAGATTGAGGGCTGGGAAATGGTTCCACTTATGTGTTCAACTGAAATCCCGGTTAAAGGAAGCTTACCGATGTGTATCCGGTTGATGGTACAGATTAATACGGATAAATCGCAGCGTGAGATTCGCCACGTTTATCTGAATGAGGCTCAGAAGCTACGTCCGGATTTATCAGAGAGCAAGTCTTAAATTATAGTTGTGGGTTGTCAATGACCCTTGTCATCATGTATAGTGTATTTAGCCGAGTATAGAAGAGTTTAGTTGAGTTGAGATGAGTATAGTTGAGCAGAGTGCGAGAAGTTTTTTTAGATTAGCATGTATCGTGTAAGCAGATTCTATATTTTGATATGCACTGAAGTTATTTATAATCAGTGATATATCTTATTTAGGGATAAGTCTGTAAACACTACATAATTATGCTAATCCATGCTCAAAAACATATACTTACTTACACAAACCCTCTACTTCGGTAGAGGGTTTTTTTGTATTTCGGAACCATTCATATATCTAAGGGGGCATCTAACAATGACGAATCCAAGTGTTCAAGAGGTGGTAAAGCTGTCGCGGGATTATAATCTGATTCCTGTTGTAAAGCGACTGCTCGCGGATATGGAAACACCTATCCGGTTATTCCAACGTTTCGCTGAACGTGATCGCGCGTTCTTGCTTGAAAGTGTAGAGGGTGGAAAACAATGGGCACGGTATTCGTTTATCGGCAGCGATCCTTTTTTGATGATATCCGGTAAAAAGGGTGCAATTAACGTAGAAGTCGGCGGAGAGAAGAAGCAACTATACGGAAAGCCGATTGAGGAGCTTAAAGCGTTACTCCGTTCATATCGTAGTCCTAAGCTTGACGAAATGCCCCCATTTACTGGAGGGGCTATCGGATTTTTCGGATATGATCTGCTGCAATATTATGAGAAGTTACCTCAGCATCCTGTGGATGATCTCCAAATGGATGATATAAGATTTATGTTTTGCGACCGGATCATTGTTTTTGACCATGTGAAGCAACAGATTCTGCTTGTTGGTAACCTGCATGTAAAAGATGGAGATACAGATTCGGATATCAGATCCAATTATGAAAGCCTGAGTCGTAAGCTGGAGGCTATGGCCGAAGATCTACAAAAAGAAGGCCCTAAGGAAAATGTGAATCGTCGGAGCATTCCGCAGGATATCGAGCTTGGAGAGATTCATTCTAATCTCACTAAAGAGCAGTACATCAACAATGTAGAACAGGCGAAGGAATATATTCGTTCAGGCGATATTTTTCAAGTGGTATTGTCACAGCGATTGCATATTGAAACAGAAGTTTCTCCATTGCATGTATACCGGATGCTCAGAACACTTAACCCCTCTCCTTATATGTATTATTTGAAAATGGACGAGGAGATTATTGTGGGCACATCACCTGAAGCGCTCGTAAAGGTGGATGGAGACCGTGTGGAGACACGGCCGATTGCTGGAACTAGACCAAGGGGTGACAGTGAAGCATCGGACCGGGCATTTGCTGCGGAGCTCTTAGAGGATGAAAAAGAACGTGCGGAGCATCTGATGCTTGTTGATCTGGGTCGTAATGATCTAGGGAGAGTATCCAAATTTGGTTCAGTAAAATGTGATTCCTTTATGGAGATTGAAAGATACTCCCATGTCATGCACATGGTATCGAATGTGTCAGGAACGCTCAGTGAGGATAAAGATTTCTTTGATGCCTTCCTCTCCTGTCTGCCTGCCGGAACGGTTTCTGGGGCACCGAAGCTACGAGCTATGGAGATTATAGCAGAGCTGGAAAGAGAAGCTCGAGGTGCTTATGCCGGAGCAATTGGATATTTAGGGTTCTCAGGAAACATGGATTCTTGTATCACCATTCGTACCATTATCTTTCGGAAAGGTCGTGCGTACGTACAGGCCGGAGCAGGTATCGTTTGGGATTCGGTTCCCGAGAAAGAGTATGAAGAAACGGTGAATAAGGCGAAGGGTATGCTGAAAGCTATTCGTATGGCAGAAGCTATGTTTCCATCCGAAGTGAAAGAGAAACAAGTTATCAACCAAGATTATATGTACGAATATACCCCTGAACAAGTGGTTTGATTTATATAGTAACTCATTAAGGCTGGGAGGAAGAACATTATGGATGCATCGAAATTAATTCAATCAGGAATCGCCGGACTAATCGAAGGCAAGAATCTGACACGTACAGAAGCACGGAATATAATGGGTGCTATAATGCTAGGAGATGCTTCACAAGCACAAATCGGNNACTGCTGACCGCTTTACGAATTAAAGGAGAAACCGTGGAGGAGATTACGGGTTTTGCGGAAGCTATGAGAGGGTTCGGCACATCCGTACTGACTGATCGCGCACGCTTGTTAGATACTTGTGGTACGGGCGGTTCTGGCATCCATAAATTTAATATTTCAACCGCCTCAGCGATTATTTCATCAGCGGCTTCTGTAAGAGTAGCCAAGCATGGAAATCGCTCTGCATCTGGCAGAGCGGGAAGTGCGGATGTACTTGAAGCCCTTGGTGTAAATATTCATTTGAATGCAGACCAAGCCCGAGAATGTCTGGATCGTATCGGCATTTGCTTTTTATTCGCACAAATTTATCATCCCTCGATGCGGCATGCAGCAGCTCCTCGTAAAGAGCTTGGTGTACGTACGATTTTCAATATGCTGGGACCACTTACGAATCCCGCTGGAGCTGATCGTCAGCTGCTTGGGATTTATGACCGCAATAAGACGGAGACGGTGGCTAATGTACTGAAGGAGCTGGGTTCCAAGCGTGCAATGGTTGTAAGCAGTTCGGATGGTCTGGACGAAATCAGCATATCAGCCTCTACATTAGTGTCTGAACTAAAAGAGGGTGTAGTGACCACTTATGAAATTACTCCGGAGGGATTAGGTCTTAACAGACATCCGCTTGAAGCTGTTTTGGGTGGAGACGCAGCAGAGAACGCAGCAATAATTACCTCTGTGCTCCAAGGTGAGATCAATCCCTATCGGGATATCGTGTTAGCTAATGCAGGAGCGTGTATTTATGTTGCGGGTCTGGCAGATACCATGGCCGGAGGCGTAGAGAAAGCTAAAGAAGTAGTGGATTCGGGTAAGGCATTATCCAAGCTGAAACAGCTTGTTGTGATGACGGAGGAGCTAAATTATGTATCTTGATAAAATTGTCGCTACAAAGATCAAAGAGGTAGAGGCGCTCAGTGATAGCNNCTCAAGCTGAACGTGATATAGCCGCACTCCCTCAGACTAGAGGCTTTCGTAAGGCTCTGACCCAAGGGAAGAATAGGGATATGGGTTTGATTGCGGAGGTAAAGAAGGCATCCCCTTCAAAAGGGTTGATTCGTGAAGATTTCGATCCTGTTTCCATTGCAAAAGGTTATGAAGCGGGCGGCGCTGATTGTTTATCTGTTTTGACGGATACGGATTATTTTCAGGGCAGTGATGCTTACCTGCAGCAAGTGAAGGAAGCTGTAAATCTGCCGCTGCTCCGCAAAGATTTTATTATCGATGAGAAACAGATTTATGAAGCGCGTATTCTTGGAGCAGATGCGGTGTTGTTAATCGTTGCTATTTTGACACCGGATAAACTGTTTCATTTTATAGAAATAGCTATTGGGCTTGGAATGGATGTATTAATCGAAGTTCATGATCGGAATGAGCTTGCGGTGGTATTAAGCACAGACAAGATAACACATCCTAATATTCTGCTGGGTATTAATAATCGTAATCTGCGCACCTTTGAGACATCCTTAGAGACAACAGCAGAGCTGGCAGCACTAGTACCTCAAGGGGTTCCTGTCATCAGTGAAAGCGGAATTGCAGGGCCAAGTGATATTGACTACTTAAGAACGACTGGCGCTCTNNTAGGGGAATATCTTATGCGCCAAGCAAATGTAGAAGATGCGGTAAATGGATTGCTAGGAATGCTTCCAAACGGAAAGGACCGTGTCCGGCATGGCTGAGACATTAGTAAAAATCTGTGGACTTCAGGACGTTGAAGTGCTAAAATCTATTTTACACTTACCACTAGATTATATTGGATTTGTATTCGCACCTAGTCGTCGCAGGGTTACTCTGGAGCGTGCTTCTGAACTGATTGCTGAACTTCCAAAATGGAAGACTAGTGAAAAGCCTAAAGCCGCTGGGGTTTTTGTTAATCCAGAGCTGGATGAGCTAAGCGAACTGCTGTCCGTTGTGTCACTAGATGTCATTCAGCTACATGGGCAGGAAAGTCCAGCCTTTTGTCAAAAGGTTCGTCAAGCTTTCCCGCAAGTTCAGGTGTGGAAGGCATTGTCTGTTGCTGATAAAGAGCGTGATGACGCTGATAACANNACAAATATACATTGGAACAATACGCAGGCTTCGTTGATGCTGCATTGTTAGATACTTATGATCCTCAGCAGAACGGCGGCTCTGGGCGCACGTTCGCTTGGGAGAGGTTGCCTGATTATCAGGAAATCGGGCTACGAAATGGTTTGCCATTATTTGTGGCTGGAGGACTTCATCCTAATAATGTAGGAGAGTTGCTGGATACTTATGCTCCGTACGGAGTAGACGTATCTAGTGGAGTAGAGAGTGAAGGCGTTAAAGATATTATTAAAATGACAGCTTTTGTGGAAAGGGTGAAGCAATCATGACACAAGTACCGGACCAGCAT
>DOJM01000191.1 GCA_003529225.1 Paenibacillus sp. | reverse complement strand
AGTCTCCAAATACTTTGATCTAAGCCACCGAGTCGGTTGCGCTCGGTCCACAATAGACGATATTGATGAAGAAGAACATTCAAATCATTGATTTGTTCCGTAATCAGATTAGGGTCAATCGAATCTGGCGCGGATGCCAGCTGCAGTTTAATTCTGCCAAGCTGCACAGCGTGCTTCACAAAATGGATTCCGTTACTCAGTTCCTTAAGAACAAGATCAGCATCATCACATTGAAGATCAAGCCCCGAGAGACGTGCCTCGATAGAGAGCATGTATTCTTCGAGATTGTTGAAATGCTCTTCGGTAAGTTTCTCTACAATTAATAAATTGTCGAGATTAGTACGAAGAAGCAGGGACATTTCCGTATCATTTGAACGAATAATCTCGGATTCAAGCTGATAGTAATTGCCGAGATCGAGAAGTAATTGACCAATACCCTCGGAACGATCCGCGAAGATGAATGTATTTAAATATTTTGCAGTGTCTACATCTAGATTGTTATCTACATTCCAGGAAAGCGCAGCACCATAAACATATCCAGTGTAGCTGATTGGGAGATGCTGCCAATGCCCGTGATCACCCCAATCGGTAATGAGATAGCCGATAGAACCATTATTTTTGCCATGAATAGCTGCACTACGCAGATTGGCAAACATATTATCGCTACGGCCTGTAATGGANNGACATAGAAAGGAATGCCTGCTTCACGGAATTTGAGGGTATCTGACTCAAAAGGATGTTCCGCACTGTAACCCCATTCCATAGCAATAATATCTTTAGGCAGGTGAGGGATCAGTTCGGGATGTTGGATAATAATATCGCCCCAGAATTGCATCGTCTTACCGCGTTTCGTAACAAGCTCATAAATCTTCTGAAGAAAAGATAAATAGATCTGACCTTTGCCTTGAGATTCAGCCAGCGCTTTGCTTTTGCCAAGACCAAGCTCATACGTCTCATCACAACCTACATTAAATTGATTAGAGGAGAAGTAAGGAAGCAGATCATCGAACATTTTTTCTAGCAGAGGGAGCACTGCAGGATCTTCGGTATCAAACGTACCGGGATGCATAAATAGTCCTTCTGGATATACATCCCCCATGTACAATTCCTTGGGAAGCATAAATCCCTCTGGAATCTCGGCTAAAGCATTGAATTCAGGACGGGAAAGCNNAACCTTCCATATGTCCAAAGCTGTTCTGGTTTGGAACAAGCTCAATATATCGCGCCTTACAGTAGGCATCTAGAAGCAAGATTTCCTCTCCTGTGATTGGAGTCTCAAGCTCCCACACTTGAGGGAAAGATTCATACGCGAACGGCGTACCTTCTATATATAGCTGAAGCTGGTTCATCTTCAGATCGGCCATAAGGTCAATGATTCGGTACAAGGTTTCTTGCTTCGGTATTTTATTGCGGCTGATATCAACGGTTATCCCTCTAGCTCCAAAATCAGGTTCATCGCGAATATGCAGATGAGGAATAGATCTGCCGCTTTGTTCAATGATTTGTTTCAGAGTGGCTACTGCGTAGAAGGCACCGACAGGTGAGCTATAGGAGACAACGATACCGCTCTGATCAATAACTATTTCGTATGCCTGCTCAGATAATGACGGCACATAGCTAAAGATACAAGCGGATACAATCGTTGGACGTGTGCCAATAGATAGGGTCAAATGGAGATTTAAGGCTTGTTTAATCACAGTTTGCAGCTTTTGTGCAGCAGGCATTGAGCTTTGCGCTCCCGTACTAGGAAGCACAATGCTTCCGCTTATTGGGAAACGGTATGAGCCTTGTGACAATGTGATTTCACGCGGATTAGGCAAAAGCAGTAGTGTAGAATGATTAAGCATAGCGTGGACACCTCTTATTCATGTAGAATATGATCAACTTCACAATAACCTTATCACTACTAAACAGAGGGGGGAATGTCTATAATGTCCAAGCGCATGGATTATATGATCAGTCCTTTTCCAATACGAATTATTGATCCGAAGATTGAATCTTCTAAGCTGAAGCTTAAAAATATTAGAGTAGGACAAGCCGGTCATTTGCCTGGAAGAACGTTATTCCGTTCAGGCGTTGTTTTTGAACACTGGGCTATTGTTTACATAGTATCAGGTGGTGGAACCTATATGGAGACTTCGGGGAAAGAACAGCAGGTGCGTGAAGACAGCTTATTCTTTTTTCGCCCAGGATACAGTTACAATTTCGGCCCACCACCTGGAGGGAGCTGGGATGAGTATTATATTAATTTTAATGGGACACGTGTATCGGAATGGCTGGAGTCGGGTCTAATCGCTGGCGGGAATGTGTTCCAAGCGAATTCGATCATGGGTCTTTCGACCTTATTTGAAGAAGTGTTAGAGCGGATGGAGAGTGGAGAACCTGCAGATGCGGATCGGGCCGCACTACTCGTTGAAAGGATGCTATTGGAGTGTTCTTTTATAATAGAAGAAAAAAGTTGGAATGCTCAGGCAGATTATATGCGTCAGATTCGGGAGGACCTGAATTTATGCATTTATGGTGAAATGGACCTAGAGCAAATTGCGGCAAAACATCATATCTCGATGTCTACCCTTCGTCGTCTTGTCCGGCGTAGTAGCGGGTATCCGCTTCATGAATATATTCACCGTCTTAAAATGGCTGAGGCCAAAAAGCTGCTTCTCAACACCTCATTACAAGTGAAAGAAATATCGGGCATGCTTCATTATAATGATCCATTCTATTTTTCACGTTTATTTAAAAAATATATGGGGATTGCGCCACAGCTTTGTCGTAGTAACATATAAATCGACATCATTCTACTAATTCCATGGATTTAATTTACATAAATGTGATAGTTCTTATTAACTAAGATCTTTTTAATGTTAAAAAATGGATTTTTAATCTCTGGAAAAATTAGAAGAATAAATGTATTTTTTTTCTTATTGGAAGCGCAAACATGAAGAATGTCAACTTGTTATTGTGATTTTTCTCATGTATGATGCTTTTAACAAGCACAGTACAATCTCACATTTTCCACAAAACTGGAGAATAGGGTGGTGGGATGAAAATCAAGCCAACTGCTGAAGACAGACTGATCACGTTTTACAGGTATTTTTCTTTGTCCCTCACATCACTCATGTATCTTCTAGATAAAATGGGGCCTTCCGTAATATACAAATCCCTTGTTATAGCTACACTATTTCTACTTGCACAAACGTTCTCATTTTGTTATCGGAAGCTACGAAGCAGACCACGAGCGCTCGTCTTGGCTGTTAGTATGGAGATGGTGGGAATTATTGTACTGACCTTATTTACTGGCGGGTTCGAGAGCTCATTTAGGCTGTATGTGCTTAATCCCGTACTGATTGCTGCAGGATCGTTATCCATTTATTTTGGTTGGTCTTTGCTCTTTAGTTACATCAGCGTTTTTGCGGTGCTCTGTTATTTTTTCATCAATTCTGCGAACCGAACGTTTCTAGAAGTTGTATCTGTGAATGGGAATCTGTTTCTAACGCTGGTACTTGCGGTTATAATAATGCAGAGCGTTAATCGGATGAAGCATCAACGTGAAGAATCGATTGCTCGAGCGAAAGAGACGATGGATCATATCAAAGCGCTGTACCATATCGTGGAAACCTCAAGCCAACATGATTTCATGAATATCGGTCAAGTGATCACCGATTATGTTGTTAAGCTAACGAAGCTGGATAAGGCTTTGTTTTGGTTCGCTAAGAAAAGTGGAGAACCAGCGCCGCAGAGCAGGCAGACCGGCTGGCAGCAGGAAGAGGAACAGTTCTTATTTTCTGAACTGGGAAAACATGAACATGAATGGAGATTGCAGCGAGAGCCTATTTTTAGAAGTCTTCCGGGATTAGGGGACTTCCTGCTGATGCCTGTACGGATGAGCACCCGTTTTGTAGGGGTGATTGGACTCAAGCTGGAGTCTACAGAGGNNGCTGGAAGGCCGGAGATGGTATATCCAGCAATTGATCTTTCTATCTGAGCTAAGCGCGAATATTCTTGAGCGTCATGAGCTAGGTGTGATTGAGAACCGGCTGATCATCACGAATGAGCAGAACCGGATTGCAGATGAAATGCATGACAGTGTATCACAGAGTCTTTTTGGTATCGTGTATGCTACCCATTCGTTGAAGGAAACGTGGAAGAAAATGACGGATTCCGAGCTGGAGGAGCAAATCGAGCTTATCCATGACTCTGCTACAAAGGTAGCCAAAGAACTGCGGATTACGATTTACAGTCTTAGCTCTAAGAAGAGCGGCGGACCTACATGGCTCGGTATGGTAAGATCGCATTTGCAGAGCTTATCCCGATTAAATGATGTCGATATTGAATTTAAAATAACGGGTGATGACTTTAGTCTCCCTTATCCTTACCACAAGGCGCTTTATCGGATTATCTCTGAAGCCACAGGGAATGCCATCAGGCATGGTGCTGCTAGTCGAGTAGATGTGGAGTTATCTCTGAAGCCGAACTGGATCCGCTTATTGATTTGTGATGATGGTGTCGGATTTGATACAGATCTGTTATGGATTGAATCCGAAGATAGTGCAAGTGGGCTTGGCATGAAGAATATGCAATATTTGACTCAGTCGCTAGGTGGCGACTTCCAGCTGTCCAGTAATGAAAATATGGGAACGAGAATCTTGATTTCCATTCCTGTAGGTGTAGCTGAATTAAAGAATGCATAAACTTTAGGGCAGGAGGTCGTTTCTATGAAAATCGTTATTGNNAGTTAGAAGAGGGCTGGCATCCGTTATTTCGATGCAACCGAATGTGAAGTTTGCTGGAGAGGCGACGAACGGCCAAGAAGCGCTTCTTGTGATTGAGGAGACGCAGCCTGACCTTGTACTCATTGATCTTAAACTAGCGGATGAATCAGGACTTGATGTCATCAAGACAGCACGTGCTCGTGGTATCGTTAGTAAGTTTATTTTGCTGACATCATCTGCAAGCAGAGAGGATTTTCTGAAAGCTGAGGAAGTGCTGGTAGACGGATATGTATTGAAAGAGGCATTGCCGGAAGAGTTACTATTTGCTATCCAGTTGGTCCATAAAGGGAGAAAGTATTATGATCCTGGTCTGATGGAAGATAAGATGCGAATGAGTGGAAGCAGTCCGACAGATGAATTGACCCCGAAAGAAAAGGAAGTCTTAATCGAACTAGGACAGGGCGCTTGTAACAGAGAAATTGCCTCACGTCTTTTTATTAGTGAATTTACAGTGAAAAAGCATGTCAGTCAGATTTTAGCGAAATTACAGGTGGCAGATCGTACACAGGCGGCGCTTTACGCAAATGCTGTCGGATTGACCAAATATGAAATGTCATTTGACTAAACGTACGAAATAATTGGAGTTTATACATGAACACGGACATCCTGTCCGTGTTTTTTTGTGCGTTCACCCTCCATATGGTACTAAAGTATACCATCACCCCCCCTCTTAAGGTGTAAAGCACCTTACTCCAAAGTGAACAGGAAAGTAATGATATGACCCATGTGGCGAATGATGTGGATTGATAGAATTAAAGCAACAACTGAAACTTTCATGAATTATTTCAGAATGTAATTTATGCGGAAGGAGGGTTACTGTGGAAAANNAAAGGTTTTGGCTCATCATGGTATTCGTTTTGATCTCCTGTGCTACTACTTACTATGTTAGTAAAAACTTCGTTGTACCCGTCTATTCCGCTTCCGGACAGCTGCTAGTCAACAACATCGTGAATACTCCCGAGAGCAATAATCTTAACGATTTGAGCTTTAGCTTAAATCTAATTGAGAGTTTCAAGGAAATTATTAAATCGCCCACCATCATGAAAAGCGTAATAGAAAGTGATCCGGAATTCGGACTGACATCAGAAGAACTGAGCAAGAAGCTAGAGATTAAGTCCTCAGAGAAGAGTCAGGTGATCAACCTTAGTGTTCAGGATGAAAGCTACACCAAAGCTGCCGGAATCGTAAATGCGGTTTCGCAGACATTCATTCGTGATTTGCCATCGTTGATGAGGGTAGACAATGTTACCTTGCTCACACCGGCCGATCCGACGGATGTTCCAGGGCCCTCGAACGGCGGATTCGCTATGAATCTCGTCATCAGCTTTGTAGTATCACTAATGGCTGCATTAGGAATCATTCTGCTGATGGAAACACTCAACGGTACATTAAGGTCTGAAAAGGAAGCAGAGTTTGACCTTGGTCTTCCGGTAATTGCCACGATCGCAACCATTCGCAAGCGCGATTTGGGTAAGGCAACAGATGGCAAAACAAGAGTGAAGGAGGGTGCTTATGTTACGGCTAAATAAGAGTCTGATTACGGACATTAATCCATCCTCGTCGATCTCGGAATCATTCCGATCACTGCGCACCTATATTCGCCAGCTTGGACTGGCGCAGGGCAATGGCGGAAAAGTGCTGCTCTTTACCTCAGCTGAAGCTGGAGCGGGTAAGACGACGATTTTGTCCAATCTCGCAGTTTCTTTTGTGCAGGAGGGAAGAAAGGTAGCTGTTATAGACTGCAACTTAAGACATCCTGGTCTGCATTCGGTATTTGAAGTGGAAGGCAGTCAGGGACTCGCGGCATATCTAGACGGCATGGAGGAAGTCGATCAAATTGTTGTGCATGGAAATTTAGCCAACCTTTCGGTCATCCCGGCGGGTATATCCAGGATTAGCCCTCCGGATCTACTCGGCAGCGATAAAATGATCGCTTTACTGGATGAACTGAAGGGAAGTCATGATCTAATTTTGCTATATTCACCTCCGGCCACGGAATTCAGTGACGCTCGTATATTGGCTTCCCAAGTAGATGGTGTCATCCTCGTAGCCAGATATGGGAAATCCAAAAGAGATTCCATTCGTAAGGTCAAGGCGCTGATGGAGCAGGCTGGGTCACGGATTATCGGTATTGCGCTGAATCAGGCGAAGTAAGGGTACCGAGCATAAACAAGCGAAATGAGCTCTTAATAAATAGATCTTTAGGAGGTAAAGTGCGATGAAGAAAGTGAAAAAAGTAATTATACCAGCAGCGGGACTAGGAACGCGCTTTCTTCCCGCGACTAAGGCAATGCNNCGAGGAAGCTATTGCCTCCGGTATTGAAGACATCATCATTGTTACGGGTAAAGGAAAACGAGCGATTGAGGATCATTTTGATAACGCGTTTGAACTGGAATCTCGGCTCCTTGAAGATGGCAAGCTGGAAATCCTGAAAGAGGTTCAGCGTTCTTCCAAGGTAGAGATTCATTATATCCGGCAAAAGGAACCAAAGGGTCTCGGTCATGCGGTATGGTGTGCCAGAAGATTTATCGGTGATGAGCCTTTTGGCGTAATGTTAGGTGACGATATCGTAGTTGGGCAAACACCTTGTCTGAAACAGCTGATCGAGCAATATGAAGAAACGCAAAACTCGGTCATTGGCGTTCAGCAGATTCCTGATGAATTTACGAACCGTTACGGAATCATCGAACCTGATCTACAGGACGGCAAATTGTACCGTGTTAATAATTTTGTGGAGAAGCCAGCGCTGGGTACAGCTCCTTCCAATTTGGCCATTATGGGCCGTTATGTATTTACACCAAAGATCTTCAAGTACCTTGATCTGCAAGAAAAAGGCGCCGGTGGAGAAATTCAGCTGACAGATGCCATTCAAAAGCTGAATCAAAGCGAACGCGTATATGCTTATAACTTTGACGGAACAAGATATGATGTCGGCGAGCGACTGGGATATATTTTGACAACACTAGAATTTGCACTGCAAAGCGATGATTTACGGTATCCGATTATGGATGCTATGGCGGAATGGCTTAGTAAAGCGGGACAAACCAGCCTGAGCAGTTAAGTGGATATTCCGAAAAATTCAAGGAGGAATGAAGAGAGATGAGCATGCAAAAAATGCCGGAAGACTATGAGGCTGTCCTGCCGAAACTTTACATGCTACATGCCAATGAAGGAAAAAAAGATACGGAATTCTATTTAGTAATGAAACGGATGATCGATATCTTTTTTTCCGCTCTCGGTCTTCTCATATTGCTGCCCTTATTCGGCGTGGTAGCGATCCTGATCAAGCTGGAGGACCCGAAGGGCAAAGTGTTCTTTCGGCAAAATCGAGTGGGTAAGGATGAAAAACAATTCCCAATGTATAAGTTCAGATCTATGGTAAGTAATGCTGAGGAGTTAAAGGAAAACTTACTCGCTTATAACGAAGTGAGCGGTGCGATGTTCAAGATCAAGAATGATCCTCGGATCACGCAGATCGGCAGATTCCTCCGCAAGACAAGTATAGATGAGTTGCCTCAGCTGTGGAATGTTCTGCTGGGTCATATGAGTCTAGTTGGACCACGTCCTCCGCTTCCGGAAGAGGTGGCACAGTATACAGAATATGATAAACAGCGGCTCACGGTTACACCGGGCTGTACCGGATACTGGCAAGTGAACGCCAGAAACAGCGTTGGCTTCGACGAAATGGTACAACTGGATTTAACCTATATCCATATTCGAAGTACCCGACTGGATCTGAAGATTATTGCCAAAACAGGATTGATGTTGCTCGGTTCGAAAGACGCTTATTAATATCATGGAAATTAGGTGAATGCCGATGAATGACTACGGAGTCGCTCCTAAGGTTTCCATTATCATCTGTACTTACAATCGATCAGATTTATTGATCAAAACGATACAGTCACTATTAGCACTGGATGATTTGGAGCAGGCCGAAATTATCGTAGTAGATAACTGCTCTAAAGATGATACAGCAGCTTGCGTCAAGAAGTTCATAGCTGCGCATGGGTCAGTGCTGCATATCCGCTATATGATGGAGCCTGTGCAGGGATTGTCTGCGGCTCGTAATACAGGGATCTTAGCATCAAAAACACACCTCATTGCTTTCCTGGACGATGATGCGATCCCTTGCCAGACATGGATTACGACGATTGTCAGCACCTTTGAAAGTAAACCGGAAGTGATGGCAATGGGTGGAAAAATTGCTCCGATCTTCGAAAGCAAACGTCCGGACTGGCTGATCAAACCCTTTGAACTTCCGTATACAATCGTTGATCTAGGCAGTCGAATTAAGGAATATCCCGCCCATCTTCATCCATGCGGGGCTAACATGGCGATGCGCAAGCTTGTGTTTGACATCAGCCTGTTCCCGCTGGATCTCGGTAGAAAGGGAGATTCTCTCCTCTCAGGGGAGGAGTCCTGGTTATTTGGACAGATCCAGAAAGAAGGGCATTCCATTCTGTATCATCCACAGATGGCGGTTGATCATTTTGTTCCTACGAATCGTTTAACCAAGGATTGGATTATGAAACGTTATTATAGCCAGGGGATCTCCAACGCAGTAAAGAGCGAGGGAATGAAGGGTAAGTTGCTTCTGCTAGGAAAGACAGCCGCTAAGCTAGTATATATTCTGGCAGGTATGGTTCTTTCGAGAAGCAAGGGCAGGAAGCTCCTGAATAAATGCAGGCTGGAGAGTATTCGCGGAACTCTTCATATGATTCTGGGTCGGGAGAGGCATTCCGCAGCGGGGTGAGGGAATAACATGACAAATTTTGAGTGGGGCTCCAAAATCAATGCTTTGCCCTACGGGATGCTCTATCTCATCTTGGCCCTTTTCTTCGGAACGGCGGTCATTTATCAGCCGACGATTGCGATAGCTGCCGTACTTCTGATTATTTTATTAGGGATTTCGATATCTAGGCCTCAGTTGATCAGCTATTTCGTTCTATTCACGACGGCGATATCCATTAACTTTTTAGTCGATGGCAGTCTTTTCGGAATGGAAATACTGTCCCTTTATAAAATGGCTATCATAGCGCTTCTCGTCCCCTGCATGTTAGTGAATGGTTTACGGTTTCGTCTAAGTCATCCCATTTGGGCCATGGTCATGCTGCTGATCATAACTTTTACGGCCTCCATCTGGTTGCCGCAGATGACATCATCGATTGCTGTCAAAGCTTTTATCGGTCTTTCCATTCCGTTCGCTTTTCTTTTAATTAATTGGAAAAAAGAAGTCGCGGAGCGGCAAATTCGAATCATCTGCTTACTACCTTTAGTAAGTGTAGGTGTAGGATTATTACTCCAGATTGCCCATATCCATAATTTTCTCAATGTAGAGTTTACAGGCGCTGTACGGATTCAGGGGGCGAATATTCCGGCCCATTTGGCTATGCTGGCTTTTATGGGAGTCGCAATCCCGTTGATTGAGGTAAAGCGGAATTCGAAGCATGCTCGGTATTTTTATATCCTTCTGGTTCTGAATTTCTTCATTCTGATTGGAACTGGAACAAGGGGTCCTATGCTGGCCCTGGTGCCTATGATTCTGTTTTACTTCTATGACATTTTACGCCAATACCTGAAGGGCAAATCCCTTTTATTAATTCCGCTGATGGGTTCCTTATTCTTGATGATTGTCGCAGTATTCTGGCAGCTCGATAATCTTAAAAAGCGTTCCTTTGAGAGATCGNNTAGCGCTGTTGATTTATCTGGACGGTCAGAGGCATGGGAGTATTTTCTGAATAAGGCTGCGGGATCTCCTTGGTCAGGGAGAGGGCTCGGCTCAGTTACTGTTGCGAATGATGGGACACTGTACAAAGGTTTTGTTGTTCCGCATAACGAGTATATCCGTTTTTACTTCGATGGGGGGTATATTGGCTCGGTATTGCTGCTACTCTCCCTATTGGCTGTGTTTTATCTGGTTTATAGAGCTGTGGCGCCGCCGGTTAAAGCCTATTATCTTCTTTTTTTAGCAGGATTCCTTATCTATTCATTTTCCGACAATACGCTGTCGACGGTCCAATCTATTATTCCGTTTTGTTGGTACCTAAACTGTCTGTACCGATCTTCACAGCCAACCGATTCCCCACAAAAAGAAGTGATACGATGAACCAAGTGAATATGTTCGATGTCAAATTTGATAATTATGATTTTATGGATTTGCTTGATTACATTGATAAGACCATACAGGAAAGGAATCAATCCTACATCCTGACCTGCAACGTGGATCATGTGATCAAGCTTCGGAAGGACAAAGAATTTCAAATGGTGTACTCCGAGGCAGGAGCTGTTGTTGCGGATGGCATGCCGCTCATCTGGGCATCCAAAATGCTTGGCAAACCGCTGAAGCAGAAAGTATCCGGAGCTGACCTTTTTAGTCGTCTGGGCAATGCTTTTGAGCAAAGGAAGTACCGGCTGTTCTTCTTAGGCTCTGCTGAAGGCGTGCCGGAGCGGGCAACCATGAATCTTAAAGCGGCTTATCCCGGAATTAATGTCGTTGGCTGCTACTCTCCATCTTATGGTTTTGAGCATAACGAGGAGGAGAATGAACGAATTGTAAAAATGCTTACGGAAAGTCAGCCAGATATCGTATTTGTCGGCGTAGGAGCTCCTAAGCAGGAAAAGTGGATTTACCGTCACTATACTTCTTATCAAGCTCCGATCTCGATCGGCGTGGGAGCAACCTTTGATTTTCTCTCAGGCTCGGTGAAGCGAGCACCGGATTTCATGCAGAGAACGGGTCTTGAATGGTTCTGGCGTCTGAGTCAGGAACCGGGACGGCTCTGGAAAAGATATCTTGTGGATGATGCACAATTTCTACTGCTTCTACTTAAAGAGTTGCGCAAGCGTGATAAAGCAAAGGGAGGAGGCCTGGAGTGAGTGATGATGAGCGAGAATGAGAACAAGTTGCCGCTCCCATCCGTAAATTCTATCCAGAGCGCTGGAGTCATCGGCGGAATGATAGTCATGGGACTGCTTCTTCCACTGATGATTGGCTTCGCCAGTGCGAAGCTGGACTACTCGAATAGTCTGCAGGGTGCCATTCTATCGGCCTTGTTATTCCCTGCCTTTCTTCTAGCATTGCTCAGACCCAAATTGCTGGTCTCGTACACCTTACTAGTTTGGGCGGTCGCTCCAGAGCTGCGTCGTATTGTTGATTGGTCTCAGGATGTGTACCACTCTGTATCTTTGTTAAGTCTAGCCCCTTTGCTTACGGGAACCACATTAGTGATTCCGGTACTAAAAGAGATTCACAAGATTCAGAAATCATCTACCCGGGTGATTCTGCTGTTTGCAGTAGCGCTAGTCTACGGAGCCATCATTGGACTTGCTAAGAATGGGATGGGATCGGTTTACGACTTGGCGAATTATATTGTTCCATTGTTGCTGCTGCCCTACTTTGCGGTTACGCGGTTCAAGCCCAAGGATATAGACCGGCTGTTATACACTTTTGCCAATATTGCTGTTATGGTTTCCATTTATGGGATTATCCAATATTTAACCGTTCCGCCTTGGGATGCTTTCTGGATGAGGCATGCAGATATGCTGTCCATAGGCACGCCTTATCCACTAGAGATTCGCGTGTTCTCAACGTTGAACTCACCTGGGCCTGCGGCAACTTTCCTGGTATTCGCGCTAGTCCCAATGATTCTAGAAAAAAGATGGCAGGGAACCATGCGTTGGCTTGGCGTTCTGCTAGTTGTAATTTGTCTTTTGACTACACTAGTTCGTTCCGCTTGGCTAGTTCTAGTGGTGATGCTGCTCATGTACATTGGCTCATCTCCATCCAAAGGCAAGTGGAAGACCTTAATTCGNNTCTTCTGTCAAGGAAGACCAATCTTATAACGAGCGGCTAAGTTTATGGAAAAATATGCTTCCTATGGTTGCTGCGAATCCGGTTGGAGAGGGAATAGGGAGTGTAGGGCAGAGCACCAAGCTAGGAAATAGCGGTGAGCTTGGAGAGTACGGAAATATGGATAATGGAGTGATTGCATTATTGCTAACCTTCGGTGTTCTAGGAGCGGTCTTCTTCTTCGGTGCTTTGGGCACTGTCGCCAAACAGATATTTACCAGAGTGACCAGTAAGGATAAATGGCAACCGTACGCGCGGCTTTCTCTGGCTGCCTGGACCGGTGCAGTAGTCAGTCTAGTATCAGACAATGGGTTCCCGGGACTCAAAGGATACTTGATCTGGATGTTGATTGGTCTTGGGCTTAGTGCAAGAGAGATGACTCAGAGCAGAAAGAAGGAATTACCTCATGCAGCAGTTGAACGCAAAATCACTCCCCAATAACACGATCTGGTCTACTCTTAAGCGTTTCACGAAGAGTAAGGGTAACAGCTCAGCAGCCATGAAAACCATGATAGTCAGCGTATTGGTTCTGCTGATTAACATGCTGACAGGTGTGTTGACAGCCCGATATTTGGGTCCGACCGGTCGCGGGGAACAGACAGCTATGATGAACTGGTCACAGTTCCTGGCGTTTAGCATGAGCTTTGGAATTCCGTCGGCGCTGATTTACAACGCTAAGAAGAATCCGGATGATGCCGGAGTGTTATACCGGATGTCCCTTTTACTTGGCATTGGCTTTGGAATCTTGGCCATGATTATAGGCATACTGGTCCTGCCCTATTGGTTGAAATCCTTCAGTCCGGAGGTTGTCGCTTTTGCACAGTGGTCGATGATTCAGTGTCCACTTATGGTCGTCGCCCAGATCAACAATGCGGCCTATCAATTTAGAGGGGAATACCAGAAGTTTAATGGTCTTCGTTATGTGATTCCACTGCTAACACTAGTCATCATTGGGATTCTGATTATGGGCGGGTGGATGAACCCTTTTACAACGGCTCTTGNNCCCATTGGGATGACGATTTCCCTGCTACGCACCTATAAGGTAAAGATGAAGGACGCTTATCTGAATTTCAAAAGATTGTTTACTTACGGACTGGGTTCCTACGGCAATGATTTGCTGGGGCAGTTCTCTTACTATATCGACCAAATTGTAATTGCAGGCTTATTAAGACCGGCTGATCTGGGACTTTATGTAGTGGCCGTGAGTTTATCACGGATGGTCACTTTTTTCTCAAGCTCCATTACGGTGGTGCTGTTCCCTAAAGCTTCTGAACTGTCGAAGGATGAAGCCATTTCTCTCACCTTCAAGGCGTTTAGGATAAGCACTACCTTTACACTGTTAGGTTCTTTGGCCCTGATGGTTGTTGCCCCTCTTGTGATTCCATTGCTGTACGGAAAAGATTTCAATACGGCGCTAACCGTGTTCCGATTGCTGCTGCTTGAAGTAACCATTAGCGGAGGAACAATTANNTCCACTCCTATTCTTACTGATTCCGAAGTACGGCTTACTTGGTGCAGGAGTGGCGATGCTTTCATCAGCAGTACTGCGCTTCCTCTTCATTATCTTAAATATAAGATTCAACTTGAAAGTTAAGCTTCCTCGACTGCTGATTACCGGGCAAGATATTCAGTGGATGAAGACGACGATGAATTCATACATTCGCAAGAAGCCTATGGATGTATAAGACAGCAAAAAGGAGGAACCTTCATGGATTCAGTGACAAGCGTGTTAGGCGGCCCCGGCAGTTATCCAATCTCGGCCGTAATCATTGCTCAGGATGACGAAATTCGAATAGCCAAAGCCATTCAGTCCTGTAGATTATTTGCCGACGAGGTGGTTGTCATCGACGGGGGTAGCAAGGACGGTACGGTGGAGTTATCCGAAAGCTTGAATTGCCGGGTATTCGTCAATCCATGGCCCGGATATGCGAAGCAAAGAGAATTCGGAGTGGAACGCGCCGTCCATGATTGGGTCTTTCTTATTGATACCGACGAGATTGTCAGTGATGAATTGGCTGCAAATATTCTTGAACGAAAGAAATTGCTCACAGATGAAGCCGCTGCTTATTCCATCTACCGGGTCGGTGATTTTCTTGGAAGATGGCTGAATCACGGGGAATACCTAGTACGACTTTATAATCGCAAGCAATATGGCATTCTTAACAGCTTGGTGCACGAAAGACCTGAGGTATCTGAAGAACGGACCGTCCGATTAAACGGAACACTTTGGCATCAGGGATTCCGCAGCATTAACGATCATGTGATGCGATTTAATAAATACACGGATCTGGAAGCTCAAAGCGCCTATCTCAGCGGCAAGCCTTTTAGAATTAGTCGGCTGCTTGTACGTCCACCAGCTCGCTTTGTTCAGCAGTATTTTGTGCACGGATTGTTCAAGAAAGGGATATCAGGTTTCGCAGTCGCTGTATTCTGGGTGATGTATGAATTCATGGTCGGCTTCAAGCATTACGAATTGAATCACTCCGGTAAGCTAGCTCAGCACAATGCGGAGGGGCAAGCCGAGCCAGAGAAAAAGGGGGAGAGAAGTTATGCCGTACAGTGACGGATTGAATATTATGACGACTGGTCTTAGCTGGCCATCGCTACAGCCGGGTGGACTCAATACGTATTTCAAATCCGTTTGCGAGCAGCTCTCTTCACGCAATAAGGTACACGCCTTAATCTGCAGTCTAGAAACACCGTCTACCTCCGAAGAGTTAAAGATCCATAATGCAGGAGATCCAAAGGATGGGATCTGGAAACGGAAGGATGACTTTCAGCGTAAGGCGGCGGATCTAATGGGAGAAGGGAGTGGGCGTATAGACATTCTATACACACACTTTGCGCCCTATGGTATCGGACCTGCATTGGAAGCTAAGAAACGCGGAATTCCAGTAATCATGACCTTTCACGGACCTTGGAATGAGGAAATGAAGATGGAGGGGCACGGTATTAAACATCGGGTCAAGAGTACCATTGCCAAAAACATTGAACATAGAGCCTATAAGCTGGCAGATAAATTTATTGTTCTGAGCGAGACGTTCCGTGACATGCTTCATAAGCTACATGGCGTACCATTACACAAAATCATAGTTATCCCGGGAGCGGCTAATGTAGAACGTTTCGTTCCTGCTCCCAATCGGCTAGCGATCCGCAGAACTTTAAATTTACCCGAGGGAGCAACGACGGTNNGACGGTATTAACCGTAAGGCGTCTGGTAAATCGGATGGGACTGCTGCAATTACTAGAGGCTTGGAAGCAGGTGTCCGAGCGTTTCCCAAATGCAATTCTACTCATTGGGGGTAAAGGCCCACTACGCGGGGAATTGGAAGAGAAGATTGCCGATTATGGATTAAGCAGCAAAGTAAGGCTGCTGGGTTACATCCCGGATCATGAATTGGTTTCTTATTATCAAGCTGCAGATTTGTTCGTAGTACCCTCACAAGCACTAGAAGGATTCGGTCTGATCACTGTGGAGGCGATGGCTGCAGGATTACCTGTAATGGCTACACCAGTCGGCGGAAACAAGGAGATATTGGCTGGATTCAGACCAGAGCTTCTGTTCAAAAGTGCAGCGAGCGAGGATATGGCTGAAGGTATGATTCATATGTTAAGCAACCGAAAGCTGCTCCCGAGCCGTGATGAATGCAGGGAACATGTCCTTGAGAAATACACCTGGGAGCGTGTTACTGACCAAGTGGAATCCGTATTCCTAACTGCATTAGGAGATGAGGTGGCAACAAGATGCTAAAAGTAGCTTATATAGATCACACGGCAAAATGGAGTGGTGGAGAGGTTGCGTTGTTTAACGTCCTCACGAATATAGGAGAGCATATTGAGCCACTCGTGATATTGGCAGAAGAAGGAACATTGGCAGAACGCTTGCGGGAAAAGGGGATTGATGTGCGTGTTGTTCCCCTTGATGAAAGTATTCGTAGTCGTAACCGGAATGCTGTGAATTTAGGAGCACCTGCTGCAGCGATTAAGCTGCTTGCTTACGGCCGTAGGCTTGCGCCGTTACTCAAGCAGGAAAAGGTTGATTGTGTTCATACCAATTCTCTGAAGTCAGCGCTTTATGGAACGATCGCCGCGAAGAAGGCAGGCATTCCCTTAATCTGGCACATTCGAGATCATATTGGAGCACCGTATTTAAAGCCCGTTGTAGCCAAAGTGATCCGGCACCTGTCTCGGCTGCTTCCAAACGGTGTAATTGCCAACTCACATTCTACGCTTAACGCATTGGATCTACCTAGTTCCAAGAAAACACTAGTTGTTCACTGCGGCTTCGGAAAANNTGGCAACGGAATCGGTAATCGGAATCAGAAGGATTTTAACGTATTGTTGGCGGGGCGATTAGCGCATTGGAAGGGTCAACATATTGTACTGGAAGCAGCAAGAATGCTTAAACAAGATCCTCGTGTGAAATTCTGGCTAGCAGGTGACGCTCTGTTTGGAGAAGCGGAATATAAACAAGAGCTACTTCAGAAGATTGAACGGGATGAGCTCACGAATGTAAGTCTATTAGGTCATGTGGAAGACATTCAAGGATTAATGGGGACAGCCAATTTACTGATTCACACCTCGATAACACCGGAGCCATTTGGTCAAGTGATCGTAGAAGGGATGGCAGCTGGACTTCCGGTCATTGCTTCTAATGAAGGCGGACCCGTTGAAATTGTAGTTCCTGGGGAGACGGGGATGTTGATCCAGCATGGGGACCCAGCCATTCTTGCAGAGTCTATTACTTGGATGTTGGAACATCCAGAGGATAGAAAGCGGATGGCGGCTAATGGAGTGAAGCGTGTGAAGGAACATTTTGTAATAGAAAATACGGTTAAAGACATAGTCAACTACTATAAAGGCCTGCTGACGAGCATCTGACAGATCGTAGGACCCAAGCTTGATGCTCCTGAAAGCAGATTTCGTTAACGGGGTAACGCTGAAGAAGATGCTCCATAAAACTTTGAGGATGATTCACATGAAAATTGCGATAGCGCATGATTACTTAATCCAAATGGGCGGAGCGGAAAGAGTAGTGGAAGTTTTTCACCACATGTATCCGGATGCTCCGATCTTCACGACGGTTTTTAACGGAAGCCGCCTCACTGACAACCTCAAAGATGCGGATATCCGAGCCTCCTGGCTACAAAAAANNCCAATTTTAAAGGGGTGCTGCCACTTTATCCCATGGCCATCCGTGATTTGGACTTTCGCGGTTTCGATATCGTCCTGAGTTCCAGCAGTGCTTTTATGAAAAGCATTCAGGTGCCGAAGCATACGTTTCATCTTTGTTACTGCCATACTCCTATGCGGTTTGCATGGGATTACGACACTTACATGGAACGGCAGTCGAATTCCGGTCTGTTCAAGAGATTGCTGAAGGTGTATATGCAGCAGCTCAAGACTTGGGACCAACGGACATCTAAAAATGTAAATCAGTTCGTTGCCAATTCTTCTGTAGTGAAGACACGGATTCAGAACTATTATCACCGGGATGCCGATGTCATATTTCCACCCATTAACACCTCACGTTTCACTAGCTCTTCATCGATCGGAGATTATTATTTGATCGTTTCCCGTCTTGTTTCTTACAAACGGATTGATTTAGCGGTCGAAGCCTTTAACCGTAATGGTCTAAAGCTCTACATCGTCGGTGATGGACCTGACCGAAAGCGCCTTGAAGGGATAGCTAAAGACAATGTGTCCTTTCTGGGTAGGCTGGAGGATGAGCAAGTTACAGGATTGATGGCGCAATGTCGGGCGTTTATTTTTCCGGGCGAAGAGGATTTTGGGATTACACCGTTGGAAGCAAATGCTGCCGGAAGACCGGTCATAGCTTATCAAGCCGGCGGTGCACTGGATACAATCATTCCTTACGTCAACGGTGTCTTCTTCGAGCACCAGGAAGTGGACGATTTGCTGAAGGCCATTTATGAAGTGGAGTCCTATGCGTGGGATATCGATCAGATTATGGGCCATGCACGGAAATTCGATGAGCAGGCGTTTATGATCCAATTTAAGCAGTACGTGGAACAGGCCTACGTCAATTTTCTAAAAGGGGAATGATTCTATGAAGTTAGCAGTAATCGGTACGGGCTATGTCGGTTTAGTATCCGGCGTATGCTTTGCACTGGGAGAGAATCAGGTCATCTGCGTCGATAAAGATGTGGAGAAAATCAACAAGTTAAACCGAATGGAGTCTCCGATCTATGAGCCAGGAATCGAAGCATTGATTGAAATAAACTTCCGTGAAGGACGCTTGTCCTTCTCTACTGATCTTCAGGAATCTGTTCGCTGCTCTGATATCATCATTCTTGCTGTAGGTACGCCCTCTCTTCCAAATGGGGAGGTTAATTTACAATATATCGAAGATGCTGTTATCGAAATTGCAAATGCGATGGATGGTTACAAAATAATTATGACTAAATCGACAGTTGTAGTGGGGACGAATGAGAAAATACGAAAAATGATATCGGATCGTACGACACATCCATTCGATATCGTATCTGCTCCTGAGTTTCTACGTGAGGGTTCCGCTATTCGGGATACCCTTCATCCTGACCGAGTTGTTATCGGACTAAATAATCCTGAATTAGTGCCAATTATGCGCCAGCTTCATCAAGGATATACCGACAATATATTCGTGACTGATATCCGAAGCGCAGAAATGATTAAATATGCATCCAACGCCTTTCTAGCGACCAAGATCTCTTTTATTAATGAAATCTCTAATATTTGTGAAAAAGTGGGAGCTGATGTGACCGAGGTGGCGGAAGGAATGGGCATGGACCGAAGAATCGGATCCTCCTTCCTGCAAGCTGGTATTGGTTATGGCGGCTCCTGCTTTCCTAAAGACACCAATGCGCTTATCCAAATCGCCGGTAACGTGGATTACGATTTTAAGCTACTGCAATCCGTAGTTGAGGTGAATAGAGAGCGGCGATTCATGATCATTCCAAAGCTGCGTGAATCATTAGGGACATTGAACGGTGCGGTTATAGGGATATGGGGTTTGGCGTTCAAGCCAAACACAGATGATGTTCGTGAGACCCCTGCGCGGGAAATTATTGAGATGCTCGTAGCGGAGGGGGCGATCGTGAAGCTGTACGATCCGATCGCTGCTGATAATTTCCGGCAGCAATATGATCATCCGCAGCTCCGTTGGTGCTCGCTTCCCGAGGAAGCGGCTGAGGATAGCGATGCCATATGTTTGCTTACTGCTTGGGGAGTCTTTAAGGATATAAATCTGCAAAAGGTAGCCAACGTTATGCACCGGAAGGTGCTAATCGATGGTCGTAACGTCTACACGAAAGAGCAGATTGAGGGTACTGGCCTATCTTATTATTCAATCGGCCGCCCGCAGTTGAGTGGTCTGAATGATTCTGTAGTCATTGAGGCTGTCGAGATTAATCTTTAGGGCGAACAAGGTTTGTCCAATAGAATGATTCAAAGAGATTCTATTCGCTTTAGTTGTTCCCTGCCGTCGCAGGCGGCAAAAGATCTTTAGTAATCATCCCATCAGCTCCCGCTGGAACAGCCAGGAAGTAGGGTAAGGAATGGTTGCTCCACCGAGCGAAAGCGAGAGGGAGCCATATAAAAAAAGGTTGTTAGGAAGGGAACGGAGAGGATTATTGGAACTGTAGAAGCGGTTGCGTTCGCCTTTATNNGAAATCTGAGGATAACAGCGATCGGAAGTCCAATATTCCTTGGAGTGGCTTATGCCTAACAATGCCTTTAAATTGGCGACCAAGCAAAGCGATGAAGCAATCCTAATCTTTACCGGCGCATCCCAGCACAATCAGCAAAGCGTAATCCATGATGAATAACAATCCTTTTGCGGAGGCGACAAATATGAAGTTAGTACTTTTATCAGGCGGTTCAGGAAAACGGTTGTGGCCTTTGTCTAATGATTCACGTTCGAAGCAATTTCTAAAAGTGCTGCAAAGTCCTCAGGGCGAAGCGGAGTCGATGGTTCAGCGAGTATGGAGACAACTGAAAGAGACAGGCATGGAGGATTCCTCCTATCTAGCCACAGGCCGCAGCCAAGTGGAAATGATTCAGAGTCAATTGGGCGCGGATGTGCCGATCATCGTCGAGCCGGAACGCCGCGATACCTTTCCAGCGATTGCGCTGACAGCAACATATTTATATTCAGTAGCGGGAGTCTCACCTGCGGAGACAATTGCCATCTTACCGGTGGACCCCTATGTAGAGGCTTCATTTTTCGATACGGTAGCTGAATTAGAGCATACCATGCTGGAAAGTGGCGCGAATCTTGCGCTGATGGGGGTTGTTCCTGAACATCCTTCGGAGAAATACGGATATATCATTCCTACCACAGATCAGGCGGGAGAGAATGGTTTTATGAGAGTGAGTCACTTTCAGGAGAAACCAGACCGCTTCCAAGCTGAGGAGCTAATCGCCCGAAATGCATTGTGGAACTGCGGAGTGTTCGCTTTTCGTTTAGGGTATCTGCTGGATATTTTGCAGCGTAAAGGGTTGCCATTAGGTTATGAAGAGTTACAGAAACAGTATAAGCTGCTGTCTTCTATCAGTTTTGATTATGAAGTGGTGGAAAAAGAAGAGAATATCGTGGTGCAGCCATATGATGGATTCTGGAAGGATCTTGGAACCTGGAATACGTTAACTGAGGAAATGACTAGCAACCATGTTGGCAAAGGTTTTGTAACAGCGGATTCTGAAGGCACTTGCTTGATCAATGAGCTTGATATTCCGATTACAGTCATCGGTGCAAAGGATCTGATTATCGCGGCCAGCCCGGATGGGATTTTAGTAACGCATAAAGCCGAGAGTCCGCGCATTAAAGAAGTGCTGAAGTCTTTTGAACAAAGACCGATGTACGAGGAGCGCCGCTGGGGACATTATAAGGTCATTGATTATGTGAAATACGATGAAGGGAATGAAGTGCTGACCAAACGAATATTTATTGCCGAGGGTAAAAATATCAGCTATCAGCTGCATCGTAAACGCAGTGAGATCTGGACGATTGTCAGCGGTGAAGCAAGCATTGTGCTGAATGAGAAAATGCAAAATGTTAAAGCCGGTGATGTAGTTCGTATACCGGAAGGGACAAAACACGCTATTCTCGCTTTAACCGATGTTGAATTTATTGAGGTACAGACGGGATCTGAACTAGTAGAGGAGGACAATATTCGTATTACTTTAGACTGGAATGATATCGAGCTGCAGCAGTTCATTTCTTAGGACTAAAATATTCTA
>DOJM01000433.1:5819-9774 GCA_003529225.1 Paenibacillus sp. | reverse complement strand
CAATAAACGCAATTTGGGGCCAAAAAAAAGGAAAAATAGGAAAAAAAAAAAAAAAAAAAAAAAAAAAAAAAAAAAAACAAAAAGGTATAAAGGGGGGGGGGGACGGGCCGTAAGGCAGGGGAAACTTCCGGGAATGTTAAGAAGGTCATTATAGAGCCTGATCAAATAGCGTATCTAGGTGCGCGAAGCTTCGAGGGCAGTCTCATGGAGATGGACAGCTCCGAGATTCGTGATTTTTTGATAGAAGTAAAAGACTATAAGACACTAGTTCTAGATATCCGCGGAAATGGCGGAGGAAACAGCAACTACTGGAGAGTTCATATTGCTCCTCTGCTGATTAATAAACCTATCGAATACAATACATACTTACTTTATACAAGAGGCAACTATGCTGAGACCTTTATGCAGGCACGTCAGATCACAAGGGGGCAGCAACCTATTACCAACATCAAAGACGAACAGTTGCCTTGTTTACCGTCCGAAGCATTAAAAATGTTCAAAACATATACCAAACAAACAGATGTTGTAACTCCTCAAGAATCCGTTGGTTTTAGAGGAAAGATCTATTTGTTGGTAGACAGCTCTGTGTATTCAACATAGGAAGGTTTTGCAGCATTTGCGAAAAGTACCGGGTTTGCGACGGTTGTAGGAGCAGAACAGGTGGGATGGACTAGGGATGGACCCTCTTGTCGTTGCATTGCCTAATAGTGGTTATGTGTTTAGGCTTTCCTTTGAGATGGGTCTGAACTCTGATGGAAGCTGTAATGAGGAGGTAAAGACCGTGCCTGATATTAAGGTTGATCCAGATACTTCTAAGCCCCTATTGGATCAGCCGGCGGTGCAAAAAGTATTGGAACTTGCCAAATCCCTTTGAAATGGGTGCGCTTGGATAAGGCTGGATTGACACATCTGTAAGACATCCGGTGTTGCTGGAGAATATGTTCTAATATATAATGGTTTAGATCGTATTACTTATTCGGATGATCAATTTAGCTGAAAATAGGAGTTGTCATATAAATGGCTTTGAAAGCTGGAATCGTCGGTCTTCCTAACGTAGGAAAATCCACATTGTTTAATGCAATAACGCAAGCGGGAGCAGAATCCGCAAACTACCCTTTTTGCACGATTGACCCTAACGTTGGTGTCGTTGAAGTTCCGGACGAACGTCTTGATAAACTGACTGAGCTGGTACAACCTAACAAGACTGTACCTACTGCTTTTGAATTTGTTGATATCGCTGGTCTTGTGCGCGGTGCAAGTAAAGGTGAAGGACTAGGCAACAAGTTCCTGGCTCATATTCGCGAAGTAGACGCTATCGTTCATGTCGTTCGTTGTTTTGAAGATGAGAACGTTACCCACGTGGATGGAAAAGTAAATCCGATCAGCGACATTCAGACCATTAATTTGGAACTGATTCTTGCTGACATTGAGAGCATTGAGAAGCGGATTGAGCGTTCCCGTAAGAACATCAAAGGCGGCGACAAGAAATACGCTCAAGAAGTTGAACTGCTAGAACGCGTCAAAGAAGTGCTCTACGAAGATAAACCTGCACGTAGTATAGAATTGTCCGATGACGAGAAGCTTATTATCCGTGATCTTCATTTGTTAACATTGAAGCCAGTGCTGTATGCAGCGAATGTAAGTGAAGAAGAAGTAGCAAGCGCTGAGAATAATCCTTATGTGCAGCAAGTGCGTGAATTTGCAGCAACTGAAGGTGCTGAAGTTGTTCCGATCAGTGCTAAAGTAGAAGCTGAAATTGCCGAGCTTGAGGGCGAAGATAAAGCGATGTTCCTAGAAGAACTTGGGCTAGAAGAATCTGGTTTGAACCGTTTGATCAAAGCGGCTTACAAGCTTCTAGGCTTGTATACGTATTTCACGGCAGGCGTTCAGGAAGTTCGTGCGTGGACCATTCGTAAGGGAACTAAAGCACCCGGTGCTGCTGGTGTAATTCACACAGATTTTGAACGTGGATTTATCCGTGCTGAGGTAGTGGCTTACGCAGATCTTTTGGCAGCAGGCTCTATGAATGGTGCGAAAGAACGTGGTCAATTGCGTCTAGAAGGTAAAGAATATTTGGTGCAAGACGGCGACGTTATGCATTTCCGTTTTAACGTTTAAGAGGACTGAAGCGTACTAATGATAAGAGGGTCATCTCAGTCGGTAGAGGATATCTACTGCTGGGATGGTCCTTTTTAAAATATAAGTCATTTATTAAGGGATTTACGCATACAGAACTGTAGCCATTTCACAATATCTTTGGTATAATATAAAGTCGTATATCTATTTTTATGACATATGTTTTAATGTCTTTATTTGCGAATTTGAAATTGAACTAGGAGAGGTGAATTCCCTTGTTGGACCGATTGCAATCCCTGGCGGACCGCTATGAGAAGCTCAGTGAACTGCTTTGTGATCCGGATGTTGCAAACGACAGTAAGAAACTGAGGGATTATTCCAAAGAACAATCAGACCTACAGCCTGCATTTGAGGCGTATACTGAATATAAGAATGTAATGGAAGAGCTTGAAGCTGCTAAGCAGATGCAAGGCGAAAAGCTTGATGATGAAATGAAGGAAATGGTCAAGATGGAAATTGATGACCTTTCCAAACGTCAGGTAGAGCTGGAAGAGCAAATCCGTGTATTGCTACTCCCTAAAGACCCGAATGATGATAAGAACGTAATCGTCGAAATTCGTGGTGCAGCGGGTGGAGATGAAGCAGCATTATTCGCTTCCGACCTTTATCGGATGTACACCCGGTTTGCAGATTCACAAGGCTGGCGTGTGGAGCTAATGGATGTCAACGCGAGTGACCTTGGTGGATTTAAAGAGGTAATCTTCCTTATTAACGGCCGCGGTGCATACAGTAAGCTGAAATATGAAAGTGGTGCGCATCGCGTACAACGTATCCCGGCGACTGAATCCGGTGGACGTATTCATACCTCTACTTCTACAGTATCGGTGATGCCGGAAGCTGAAGCATTTGAGATTGAAATCCATGATAAAGATATTCGTGTGGATACCTTTTGTTCAAGTGGTGCAGGCGGACAGTCTGTAAATACGACCAAGTCTGCAGTACGTGTAACCCATGTACCTACGGGCATCGTTGCTACCTGTCAGGACGGTAAGTCACAGAACTCCAATAAGGAAAAGGCGCTTCAAGTGCTTCGTGCCCGTATCTCCGATATGAAGCGGCAGGAAGAAGAAGCGAAGTATGCTGGTGAACGGAAGAGCAAAGTAGGTACGGGTGATCGTAGTGAGCGTATCCGGACGTATAACTTCCCGCAGAGCCGGGTTACAGATCATCGCATTGGCTTGACACTGCACCGTCTGGAGCAGGTTATGAACGGAGAAATCACTGAAATTATTTCGGCTCTTTCAATTGCTGAACAAGCTGATTTGATGGATAGTATGGACAATGGATAATAATGCTTTGAACGATGGCGTATTTGTCATGTCGGAAGTGAAAAGCATCCGGGAAGCCTTTGCGGAGGCTTCTTCTTTTTTGAGCCAGAGTGGTTGTTATGAACCGCAACGCAGTGCGCAATTACTGCTTGAGCATGTGCTTGGCTTGTCCGGGGCAGTTTATTATATGGCGCTGGCGGATCCTTTTCCAGATGCGGTCAAGGGNNGTCCCTTTGAAGTGACGCCGGATGTGCTTATTCCGCGGCCGGAGACGGAGCTGCTCGTCGAGGCGATTTTGCGGTACGGCGCGGAGTTGTGGCCGGACGGCACGGTTGCGCCGAGTGAATCGGCGCAGGAAGAAGGCGCTGCTTCGTTAGCAGCAGCGCAAGATCATGCGTGCGGCGCGGAGAACGCACGCGCCGCACGGCCGCTGACCGCCGTCGATATCGGCGCCGGCAGCGGAGCGATTTCCGTCACGCTGGCGGCGGAAGCGCCGGTGTGGCGGGGGTGCGCCGGCGACATTTCGCCGGCGGCCTTGGCTGTAGCCGAGC
>DOJM01000433.1:389-5743 GCA_003529225.1 Paenibacillus sp. | reverse complement strand
CGGGGATGGAGACGGATATTCTCGTCTCCAACCCGCCGTACATTCCCGGCGAGGATATCGCCGGGCTGCAGCGTGAGGTTCGCGACCATGAGCCGCGCACTGCGCTGGATGGCGGAGCGGACGGGCTGGACCCGTACCGCCGCATGATGGATCAGCTGGCGCTGCTCCCGGTACCGCCGCGCCTGATTGGTTTTGAACTCGGCTTCGGACAAGCCGAGCAGGTGGCTGCGCTACTTGAAGCGGCAGGCCATTGGAAAGAGATCATCACCATTAATGATCTGGCTGGAATTCCACGTCATGTGCTAGGTATAGCACGATAATACTGCATTCTTGCAGGGGGTTCATATGTTCGAGGGAGTGAAATTGTATTTTCGATCCGACTTCCTTTACAATAGAATGTAACCGGACTTCCTGATGAACCATAAAAGAAGCCCATATTTAGAGTAGGGAGGCAGAACGTGCTTCAGAAGATTAAAAAAATTGATGGTGCTATCGTAGTCGTTCTGTTATTACTCATGACTGTCAGCATCTTCGCCATATATAGTGTGACTCATGGAAGAGAAAAGCTGGACGGACATCATATCCGTATGATGATGTATTATGCAATTGGCTTTATTGCTTTTATTGGAATGACCTTTTTAGATTACAGAATTTTAGTGAAATACGCGCTATATATTTATTTATTTGGGATAGGTATCCTGGTCCTCGTCAGCTTTTTGGGTGAGACCAAGAATAATGCCCAAGGCTGGTTGTCCCTCCCTGGAGGACTGAGCCTTCAGCCTGCCGAGCTATTCAAGTTAATATTGATTCTATTTCTGGCAGCTATGCTTGTTCGTAAGAATAAGAGTAAACTCTTGTTTTGGCGGGATGTTGTGCCGCTCGGCCTCTTAACCTTATTTCCATTTCTTATTGTCCTTACACAGAATGACCTTGGGAATGCCTTGTCTTACATTGTGATTCTTGCGGGTCTGTTGTGGATTGGCAATATTAAGTACACTCACGCATTAATCGGGCTGGTGATTGTGGCAAGCTCTGCGATTGCCGGAATTATGAGTTATATCCATTATCATGACGAAATTAAAACGTTCCTTAACGATATTGGCCGGTCGCACTGGATTGAACGTTTCGACCCGTGGCTTGTTCCGGATAAAGCGACAGCGAAAGCTCTTTATCATACCAAAAACGCGAAGCTTGCGATTGCCTCAGGTGGGATGAGTGGAGAAGGCTATATGAACGGTAGCTCTGTTCAGACGGATCGAGTGCCTTATACGTATTCGGACTCTATCTTTGTGCAAATTGCCGAGGAATTTGGCTTTGTAGGTTCTGCATTTGTGCTGCTACTGTATTTTATCCTGATTCACCGAATGATTCTGATTGCGCTGGAAGCCAGAGATCGAGCAGGTCCATTTCTGATCGTCGGCATTGTCGCGATGATGCTGTATCAGATTTTTGAGAATATCGGCGCGTTTATTGGTCTGATGCCTTTAACAGGTATCACGTTGCCATTCATCAGCTTCGGAGGTACCTCCCTGCTTATTAACATGGCCAGCATTGGGCTGGTAATGAGTGTGCGTCTGCATGGTCGAGATGTAGAGGAAGATTTGCCTAAGCCTACTCCTTATGCAGCCGCTAAACAGGGATAATCACGAAATNNTACAACCGTCAGAACCTCATCCTTAAAGGATAGGAACTGGCGGTTTTTTATTTTGGGAAGTGAATCTCTGATATCGGATGTATTACATAAATTTGGAATTGTGGCCTTGAATGCTCTACAATAGAAAGGAGAGACTTTCCTCAGGTGAGGGCGGTTGGAACCTTAATAGAGTAAGGGGTTTGCGTATGCTTGAAAAGCTCAAGAAGATCGATAGCGTGATTCTTATTGTTCTAGTTATGCTGATGGTCATTAGTATTCTTTCGATATACAGCGTGACTAATGGTAGATTAGTTCAGAAACTAGATGGNNTAAATACTACATTGTAGGGTTTATAGCGTTTTTTGTGCTTACCTTCGTGGACTATAGGATATTTGTTAAATATGCTCTTTATATTTACATCTTGGGTATTGGTCTGCTAGTGTCGGTTAGTTTTTTTGGTAAGGTAAAGAACGGTGCGCAATTAGGGCTAGAGATAGGTGGACTTAGCTTTCAACCTGCGGAGCTTTTTAAGTTGATATTGATTCTTTTACTCGCGTCCATACTGGTCCGTAAACAAGGAGCCACGCTAACCTTCTGGAAGGGAGTCGTCCCGCTGGCGCTTCTTACATTACTCCCTTTTGCGATAGTTATTGTACAGAATGATCTCGGAAATGCGCTAAGCTACATTGTAATATTAATCGGTCTTCTATGGATCGGGAATATCAAGATTTCACATGCACTCATCGGATTACTAATCGTAGGCGGATTGGGTCTTGCAGGTATTCTGAGCTATATTCACTATCATGATGAAGCGGTGTATTTTTTTGAGGAGACCCTTGGCAGGAAGCATTTAGTGGATCGTTTTGATCCTTGGCTAGTACCTNNTGCCTCCGGAGGGATGAGCGGCGAGGGGTACATGCAAGGAAGCTCTGTGCAGAGTAACCGTGTGCCATATACCTATTCGGATGCCATATTCGTACAGGTTGCGGAGGAGTTTGGGTTCGTAGGTTCAGCACTGCTGCTGTTGCTCTTTTTTATTCTTCTTCATCGGATGATACTGATTGCTCTAGAGAGTAAGGAGCGCAGTGGTCCGTTTTTAATTATTGGAATTACGGCTATGCTGCTATATCAAATCTTAGAGAATATTGGAGCCTTTATCGGCCTAATGCCGCTTACGGGAATTACACTTCCGTTCATTAGTTATGGAGGCACGTCTCTTTTAATTAATATGGCCTGCATGGGGATTGTAATGAGTGTGCATCTTTATGGGCGGGATGTTGAGGATGATTTGCAGCTACCTAAGGCGCTTGCTGTGAAGTTATAGATTTAATAGATTCATAGGTTTGCAGTCTCTCATCTCTGGACATACTACTAGCATGAGAGTTAAGAGGAGAGGGGCTGCGACAAATGAACGATAATCATATGGATAAAAGAGATTCCTTACGTGTAACTTTTAAGTATACTGCCATTTTAATTTGTTTTTTTATGATCGTTATCATGGCCTGGGAAGGTCAAAAAACCGATGCAGCAGTAGCTGAAGTAACGATTCCACAGGATTCTATCCGGCTGCGTATTCTGGCGAATTCGGACGGAACACAAGATCAACTAGTGAAGCGGCAAATCCGCGATACAATCGTTGAGCAAATGAACCAGTGGGTAACTGCACTTGAGGACCCTCAGAGCTTAGAGCAGGCACGCGCTTTAATTAGAACTCATCTACCAGAGCTTAATGCACTGGTTGGATCGGAGCTAGAGAAACGTGGCATTCAATATTCTTATAAAGTTGAGCTGGGTGTAGTTCCTTTTCCGACCAAATTATACGGTGGAACAGTCTATCCGGCCGGAGAATACGAGGCTGTTCGGGTAACGCTGGGTGAGGGAAAAGGGCAAAATTGGTGGTGCGTACTGTTTCCACCGTTGTGCTTTATCGATGCGGGTTCTGGAGATGCGGCGGCACCTGCTGCTAACAAAGGGGCGAAGACCGTCTCGGCTGCCGGGGCAGAAAGCGGAGTTAAGGCGCAACCAGCAGTAGGAACGGCTGTACAAGCAGATTCTTCGGCAAAGGATGCTGCGGCGGCGGATTCCGCAGAACCAGAGGTGCGGTTCTTCGTTTGGGAACTGCTGTCAAACCTTTGGAACTGGATTAGCGGATTATGGTCGTAATGCTGATGCTAGCCCTTTGGTTTTGTGGAAATGGTCTATAGTTTTGAACTTAGATATGTTACTATTTCATAAGCAGATCGACTGCGGCGCCTTCAATGGGGCCGCTTTTTGGTAAGATTAGAAGGAATCAATATCCAGAGTATTTATCCTAAGTTTGCAAGAAAAGCTAGTGTTCAATATATATCCTGAAGAAAGCCTGTGATGAGAATGAATGAACCACACGATCCTTTATTCGCTGTTCAGCGGCGGAGTGGAAATAGGAATGAGACTGTATATTGGGAACTGGATTTGTTGGAAGATGCAGCTACGGATTCCGATGTACTTCAGCCAAGTGAGGAGAATAAGTTAGCCATCGTGGAGGCAGCTACCATGCTTCGCGAAGGNNCTTGGAGCGGATGCACGGAATACAGCAGCGGTTGAGGCTGTTTTTGCGGCAAAAGGGCGACCGTCTGATAATCCACTAATCGTGCACATTGCCGATCCAGGAGCTTTGGACGAGCTGGTTACAGAAGTGCATCCTACGGCTGCAGCATTGATGGGTGCTTATTGGCCTGGACCGCTGACAGTTGTGCTTCCTGTTCGTGAGGGTGTTTTGTCACCCTGTGTAACGGCAGGACTGGACACGGTAGGTGTACGTATGCCTGATCATCCGGTAGCTTTGGCGCTGATCGGTGCAGCGGGCTGTCCCGTTGCGGCACCTAGTGCTAACCGTTCCGGTCGTCCGAGTCCGACCTTAGCTTCACATGTNNGCGGCGCCGCTGGAGTTGGACTGGAGTCAACTGTGGTGCAGGTGCAACCCGATGGAAAGGTTGCCGTGCTGCGTCCTGGTGGTATTACTTCGGAGCAGTTAGCTGCTGTAGTGGGAGCAGAAGCCGTTGCTGCTGAGCCAGCTGCGGTTAAAGAATTTGGAACTTCCGCATCAGCGGAAGCTCCAGTAGCCACTGCACCGAGGGAGCACCACGGTGTAGAAGCTGTTTCCGACAGCTCGGCGCCACGCGCGCCGGGCATGAAGTACGCGCACTACGCGCCGCGCGGCTGGCTCGGTGTAGTGAGCGGATCTTCTCCGCAACGTGTTGCGGATGAAGCCGCGAGTCTACTTCAGGCGGCTCAGCAGAACGGCGAAGTGACGGGCTTACTCCTCTTCGAGGAGCATAAGCCTCTCTATCCCGTTGATCCTGCCGCCTGCGTTCTTTCCCTCGGCTCGTTATCCTCGCCGGAGGAAGGAGCACGCTCCCTATATGCCGCGCTGCGGCGCTTCGATGAAGCGGGAGCGACTTTCATCCTGGCCGAGGCTTGTCCGTATACGGGCCTCGGCACTGCCATTATGAACCGGCTTATGAAGGCAGCCGGTGGTTCCGTCATTGACGCCGGATAGCCACGGCGACCTTTCTATCCGGCTATAGTGCCGGTTCTTCGAATCTCAAATCTCCTATGAAGTCATGATTACCCCCTTGTCCGCATATCGTTGTTGTACAAGATATTTCGGACTTGGGGGGTTAAGCATGGGCATAGGAGATGTATATGCCGGTTGGGGCCAAACAGTTACTATTGCTATAAT
>DOJM01000433.1:0-375 GCA_003529225.1 Paenibacillus sp. | reverse complement strand
TTCGGAGTAGGGATCGGGATGAAGGGGATTCGTCTGCTGCATATTCTGCAAATGAGTGTGCTCATTGCTTTTTTTCATATGCTGATGCCTCTTCTGGGGTTATTAACAGGATGTTATGTCGGACATTTGCTAGGTCAAGTAACAACTTATGCCGCAGGAGGGCTACTTGTACTGTTAGGCGGACATATGGTGTATAACTCCTTTCGTCCGGAAGTGGTAGGTACGCGAGCTATGAATCACCGAACCTTATGGGGAATGCTGCTTCTATCACTCAGTGTAAGTGTGGATTCTTTTTCCGTTGGGGTATCCTTAGGGATGTTTGTGAATGGTGTCCTTCTGACTATACTTGCTTTTGGTGCCTGTGGAGGTCTGATG
>DOJM01000076.1:7997-11900 GCA_003529225.1 Paenibacillus sp. | reverse complement strand
TCCTGTGTAATTAAAGCGGTATCATAGGAGGTTCTTATGTTTGGACATATGAAAGGAAGAACAGCGCTTGTTACCGGAGGCAGCCGAGGAATTGGAGAAAGTATTGTTAAGCTGCTGTCTAGTCAGGGTGTAAAGGTTGCCTTTACATATCACCAGCAAGAGGTAGATATACAACAATACGGTGAAAAGTCTGATGTGAAGCAGTATCGTATGAACTTAACGGATAAAAAAAGTATTGAGTCAGTTGCTCTTGAAGTCGAAAACGACTTTGGAACAATAGACTATCTAGTTAACAACGCAGGCGTTACTTCTGATGGATATATGATGCTGATGAGTGAGGAGAATTGGGATCGAGTAGTAGACACCGATTTAAAAGGGCTCTTTTTGTTAACAAAAAATGTACTACCTATCATGATGAAACACAAAAGAGNNTAAAAATGTCAGGGTAAATGCTGTTGCACCAGGCTATGTAGAAACAAATATGATACGGTCGATGGCGCCTAAGCTTATTGACTCCTTCAAAGCGCGAATTCCTTTGAGGCGAACTGCTGATCCGGAAGAGATTGCTAATGTAATCTTATTTTTACTATCAGATCTATCCAGCTATATTACTGGTGAAACCATTGTTGTAGATGGAGGACTTACTAGTTGAGTAAACGTCGAACACTCATCATTACAGGTGCAGCTGGAGGATTAGGTACAGCTCTTTGTATGCATTTTGCACATGAATACCACCTGTTGGCACTCGATCGGGTACCTGATCAGGACCTCTCAAATAAACTTAAAGATCTTATAACAACCGGAGAAGTTGAGTATCATTGTATCGATTGTACAGATGAGAGAGCAGTTATCCGTTTAAGAGAGTCTATCGAGCACGAAGATTTGTATCTGAGCGGGATGGTTTTAGCTGCGGCAATCATGCCCATTTCGTCCTTTGAGCAGACCAGCTTGGAGCTGTGGAGACTTACCTTGGATGTCAATTTGACTAGCCCGTTTATTATGTGTCAACAGTNNTGGTAGGTTCTGTGCTAGGTAGTGTAGCTGCATATGATCTGATGGCTTATAGCACTTCTAAGGCAGCGCTGCAACATTTGGCTCAAAACTTGGCTTTAGAACTCTTACCCCGTGGCATTAGTGTTAACTGTATATGTCCGGGGTTTATGAATACGCCAATGTATCAAACGGCTATAAGGAATAGCAGTCTGAATACTAATTGGTATCATTTATTAGAAGGAATTCCTCAAAAGGTTGTAGTAATTCAGGAAGTTGTTCAAGCTATTGATTATATGATTCGTCAAAAAGGAATGACTGGACAAGCAATGATTATTGACGGTGGATATTCTATTCGTTAAATGAGGTGAAGAAGATTCTTACGAAGGTTGAAGCTAACTCGGTATGGAACGGTTGGAAACAAATGCAGGTGTACTTAGAGAAAGGGCTTATCATATTTGAACGAAGTGAAGGCGGATATTATTACGATCAAAAAGGAAAAAAGTACATAGATGCAACCTCTAATTTACTCTCAAGCAATTTGGGACATAATCATCCTCGAATAATCCAGCAAGTAGCAAAACAATTAAATCAAATAGATTCATGCACTTTAATATACTCAACCAGCAAAATTTCAATTGAATATACCCATAAGCTGTTATCTCAAATTCAAGGCTCCTTCCGGCATTTGTTTTTTACAAATAGTGGTTCGGAGGCTACAGATACTGGGATAAAAATGGCCAAGCAATACTACTTCAATAAAGGGCAGCCTCAAAAAAATAAAATTATTTCACTGAAGGGGGCTTATCATGGTTCAACTATGGCTGCAACTGCTGCTTCGGGGAATGAGTATGACAAGCGTGCTTTAGGAGAGGAATTCAGTACTTTTAAACAAGTGAGGGCACCTAATAATAGCAATAAACCACTCAACATGACGGACGAAGCGTGGGTAGATGAATGCATACGTGAAATGGAAGACAAAATTAAGTCGGAGCAGCCAGAAACAATAGCCGCTTTACTAGTTGAGCCCGTTCAATTATCTAATGGAGTAGTTGTGTTTGCTGATCGGTATTTTCAAAAGCTTAGATCCATTTGTGATAAATACAATATTCTTTTTATGGTTGATGAAGTGGCGACGGGATTTGGCCGAACAGGCACTTTATTTGCATATGAGGAGTGGGGGGTACAACCCGATATTGTATTGATGGCTAAATCTATGACAAATGGGCTTATCCCTATGGGTGGCGTGCTAGTAACCGGTGAGATATACGATAATTTCTGCGGAGAATTAAATAGTACAAAAGAATTTTCTCATGGATATACCTCCAGTGGTCATCCACTGGCATGCTCTTCAGGCTTAGCCACCTTGGAATGTATCGTCCAGGAATCTATATTGAATCAAGTTAAGGAACATGAGAATCAGTTATTTCAATCTCTAAAGGTACTTGAATCTTCTCCGTTAGTAGAATCAGTACAGGGGAAAGGATACATGTTAGGTGTTAATTTCAATCCAAATCTATATACCGATGACGAATTTGAGTGGGAATTGGGTGGAGTAATAGAGATGCTTTTGAAGAAAAAGGGACTGATTCCTTACTACGAAGGAGAAGGTAAGACAATTATCGCTCCACCCTTAAATTCTACAATAAATCAACTAATGGAGATTGTAGAGAAAATAGAAAAGGCATGTAAATTGGTAGAGCAATCATTAAAACTGAAAGAAAAAAGCAGGAGAGGATGAGGGATTATTAAATTCAGGGAATGTCGTATGACGACTATGTATGAACTATTTCATCATGCNNTCCTTATTCTGGGTGGAATAAAAAATAGCTTGCTTTATATTCAACATAAAAGTGTAAAGCTTTTTATTCCTAGTGGTTTTACGGATATTAGTTGTCCGTTCGTATTTGAGAAGTTCGGATTCCCTTATGAGGCTATTACAGTGAGTGAATACATTCGGAGGTATCAAAAAGAAGAGAATTTTACGACGGAGTATATGGCAATTTTACCTTTCTCATCAGAGGTTTTGCGTATAAGAGAGCTGGATTACGTAGATTTAACTTTATTTGGACAATCCTATCTGCCCATTCATTCAGTGGATAGTGAGGGAAACCGGTTCATTTTAAGAACAGATGATGTGCAGGATGATTCTAGCTGGCTGGATATAGACGTATGCTTGCAGCTAGAAAGCTCTCATTCTTGGCTATTGGAGGATAATTTAAGTATTTATATTCTTTCTCGCGAGCAACTTAAACAGTGCCAATGTATTCAAAAAATTCATCAGTTAGATAGTAAAGAACTTTTAGAAGNNAATGGCAACTGCTTTTTTGAAAAATACTTATGTGGATTTTAATGATGGTGTAGTTCGAATTGAGGGAGAACAGGTATATGTGCATTTCATAAAGCAGTTTGAAAAATGTGCTGACGCACTCAGAAATACGGAAAGTCAGAAACAGCAGTTGATTTTGAAGTATGTGAAGGTCGAATTAAGATATTTCAGACAGTTTATATTGGCTGGGACCGATGGCTATTATCGAAATGAGTTCGCAGAAGTACTAAAAGTTTTGTTTGATGATGAAAGTAACCCTTCAAAAATATTGAATATCAAACAATGGCAATTGATATCTAAAAAATGGAGGGTATTAGGGCGTAAGCTGGATATGCGATTGAAGCGTAACAAGGATATTGAAGAATGGATTAATACGCTGGAAGTGCTGGTGAAGCATTTTCATACAGTTCAAACATTAGAGACAGCTGCTATTCATGATTTAAAACAGATCTTAGCTTCAGAAAAGAAAAAGTATTTATTCAGTCTAAGTTAGTCTGCTTTGATCAGAGAAGGAGGTGAAAAAATGAGGAGTGATGAACTGGACATGCTTAACACGATTAACTTCGAAGATCTAAAGTTTTCAG
>DOJM01000076.1:3042-7918 GCA_003529225.1 Paenibacillus sp. | reverse complement strand
GGTTTGTGAAGTTGAGGAAATCGTGACTCCTGGCTGGGGATCGCAAAAATGTTGTGGAGTGTAATCACTCTCTGATCTTTGAATCTACTACTCTAGTGAAGGAGGTGAGAACATGAAAGAACAATTGAAAATAGATATTCGTTTTGAAGAAATTCAATTCGAAGACATTCCAGAAATTGAAGAAGTTATTACCCCAGGTTGGGGGACTGCAGGTTGTTGCACGAATTAGTGTCTAAATTATGATGCAGAGGATTCATAATTGGATTAAAAGCACATCATAGAATTATACATAATAAATTAATACTTGTGTAATTATCGCAACTGACGGTTTGTAACTGATGAGCCGTTTTGGTTAAAGGGTGAGACATGCGGGTTACCTTAATTAAGATGCAGCCTGTGTCCTTAGGGGCACAGGTTGTAAACTTTGAAGGCTTGAAGTATCAATACACGAGCAGACAGTTTAAGAAGCTCAGACGAAAGTTTCTTCTGGATATGCTAAAGAAAAAGTATGACGACCTGGTAGAGCTAGACTTCGTTCGGAGACGAATAAGTTTTGAGAACCAAGAAGAATTGAATTACTCATATTCATCAAGTGGATACAATATTGCTGTAATTGTAAATAAGTCTCCTATTGGAATCGACATTGAATCTTACGAGAAACTTAGAGATTGTGTATTAGATATATATGCAAGTCGTGAAGAGATAGAGGCGATACAGTCAGCTTTACAAACAGATTGTAGTAAGCAATTGAGAACATTCCTTTGGTGCAGTAAGGAAAGCATAGGGAAGCTGATTAGTGTTGGGTTGAAAGACGGATATAAGGCTATTCAGTTTTCTAATGATGACGGCTTGCGTATTAGCTCCATCTATCCTGCTCTCCCACCTTCGATTTATATATACTACTGTTTTCTCCCCTATTATTGTGTAGTCATTAGTTCATTTCGAGAGATCGGAGGAATTGAAAGTGGAGATCCAAGAATTACTTCCTCATAGAGAACCATTTCTATTCGTAGATGAGATTATAGAGTTAATTCCAAGAGAGTACTCCAAAGTACTAAAGCANNTTTCCCGGGCGCCCTGATGATGGAAACCATGGCGCAAGGAGGAGGGATTATGCTTAGCGCTGGTGGCGGGCATAACAAAAGTGAACATAATGCCTATTTATCAAGAGTAGATAATTTAAAATTCATCTGCAAAGTAATACCGGGTGATACTGTGATAGTGGAAGGGAAATTTGTTGAGAAAATTGCCGATTTTATTAAGGTTAAGGTAAAGGCGTCTGTTCAGGGGAGAAAAGTTGCAGAAGCAACGATTACATATATCGTGCTCAAAAAAATATGAAGCTTGCAGAGGGTAAACCTATGGAAAGAAAAGTGGTAGTCACTGGTATAGGTATTCTATGTGCTTTGGGAAATAATAAGGTAGAGGTGTTAAAAGCTTTAGCAGATCAATCTACTGGAATTAAGAAGGCAGAGATGTGCAGCGCTTATAAGGATCTAGAGTATGTAAAAGTAGGCATAAGCAATTTTGAACAAGTGGAACTAAATCACCCAGAAGAATTGGACAAGATTGAAAAGATGACTAAACAAGTATTGGATGAAGCATTGAGAGACGCTGGATTGACTGTCCAAGATTTAGAGAAGGAAGGATTACGGGCTTCATTCTCTATGTCTACTTCACTAGCCGGAACAGATCATCTTCTAAAGTATTTAGATTTAGGCAAACAGGATCCAATGTGGATTTTGAAGACACGAGCTTTTATTAGTAGATTAGCAGCAGCCTATAAAATAGGCGGGGGTTTTTACACAACAAGCTCAGCTTGTGCAGCAGGGACTGCTGGTGCGGGAATAGCCTTTGATCTTATTCGCAACGGCGCAGCAGATGTCGTGGTAACCGGAGGGGCAGATCATATTTCTCTATTCTCCATCTTCGGATTTAACGCCCTTAAATCACTGAGCAGAGATATTAGCAAACCTTTTGATGCAGAGCGTGATGGAATTAACATTGGTGAGGCGAGCGTTTTTTTTATCTTTGAGGAGTACGAACATGCTAAAAAAAGAAATGCACATTGTTATGGTGAAATTATTGGATACGGCTTAGCGAATGATGCTTACCATATTACAAGTCCTGATCCGAAAGGTGCTGGAGCGATTCAGGCTATGACAATGGCACTACAGGATGCTAAGGCTAACAAAGAAGAGGTAGGTTATATTAATGCACATGGTACAGGTACTTCAGCCAACGACCAGATGGAGCTTAAGGCAATTAGAGAAGTATTTGGTGATTTTCCCGTAGTATCATCTACAAAATCAAGAACAGGACACTGTTTGGGTGCTGCAGGAAGCATAGAATTATACTTTAGTTTGTTGTCAATTTATGAAGGATTACTCCCAGAAACGTGGAATTCAAGATTAGATATGGAGGGGGACTGGTCATTTAAAGCTGCAAATGATTCAGGTCCTATTGAATATGCGTTATCCAATTCGTTTGCTTTTGCGGGAAATGCTGCTAGCATTTTGATACGAGCGATGGATCACGTATAGCCTTGAAATAATATGAATTATAACCTTCGTTGACCCGACTGAAATCAATAGTCCTTAAAACGAACAATAAAGAAGACACCTTGAGGGGTGTCTTTTTATGTCTAAGTATACTCATTTAGAAGACTATCCCATTAAACCCTTTAATCCATTCAAGAATGGGGAAATAGATTTAATCATATTGTAGCCCATTTTCACAACCGGCATTGTTCNNTGAAGCGCCTGAACTTGCAGCCTCGGTAGCCCCTGCAGCTCCTCCTCCCATCCCGAAAAGTGAGCCGAATAACGGCATGAGTCCTGATACGTTCGCTTTCCGGGAGCGGGAAGAAGAGTGTTTTTTTGATTTTTTGTTTTTATTTTTACGTGGTTTGGAAAGGGTTAATCCATCCTTATCGAGGCCAGTTATCCATCCTACATACGTACGTCCATCATGAAGCGTAACACACACAGGTCTACCCTTGAGCTGTTCAGCTCGCTTGCGAATTTTTGCTCTGTTTGACATTTGTGGATCACCTCATTGGTCTATTTAATTATATATTACTCAGATATTCCGGTGTTGCTTGTGCGGGTTCATCATTAATATGAAAAGAAAGTCAAAAAAATGGATGGGAACGTGTTATATATAAATATCCATCTCAGGGGTTTATTCTCGTGAAAGTCCATCGCCTTTTATAATAGGTGTTCTTCCGCTTAAAAGATTCGAATATCAATTAGTATGGGGGTGGAACGATGTTATCTGCATGGGTTGGAAACATAGAATTATGCCCTCACAGATGAGGATTGCGTGTGCGATCTCAGTAGTCATTCAGCTGATTGCAATCATGTACCTACTGCAGGCAGGCAACGTGATTTCTATTGGATTACCTTTTGATAGAGGCGTATGTTATCTTTTTACAGTCTATTTAATGCTCAATACCGTACTGAATATTTTATCGAAGAGTAAAAAAGAAAGACTTGTGATGACACCTTTGTCTTTAATCACGGCAATTTGTTTTGGGTTTACTGCCATCATGAGTGGGTCTTGAGGAAGTTATTATCAGATAAAGATTCGACGTGTTTTGACTTTATGTATACGCTTTCATGGGACGCATCTGTGTAAGATGTGTTTTTCTTGTATGTCTAGAGACTCTTGATCTAATAAAAATATAATGTGACCTAGGTCTTTCTTCACATGTTATTATATTTGACACGTAATTATATTAATTTTACAATCCTATACTTTTTCGTCATGTTTGTGTGATATAATATCACCGAAATTATGTAAAAAATACTAGGGGGAATAAATCTTTATGGGATGGAAGACACGATGGAACAAGCCTCTCGCTTCTGTACTAGCAACTGCAGTGCTTTCAGCACAGGTACTAGGTGGAGTCGTTTTGGGCACGGTTTGGAGTCCGGATAAGGTAGCTGCTGCACCTGCTTCTGGAGCGAAGGTCGAGCTCCGTTTGATGAGCACAACGGATGTGCACACTAATGTGTATGGTTGGGATTATTTTAAGGGTGCACCATCTGTAACCGTCGGTCTTGACCGCACGTCAAGTCTGGTGAAACAAGCGAGAGCTGAAGAACCCGACAACCTCCTGCTTGATAATGGTGACTTGATTCAAGGAACTCCGCTGGGTACTTACGTGGCGAAGAAATCAGAACTGAAAGATCCGAATGAGATTCATCCGATGATTGCGGCTATGAATGTTATGAAATATGATGCTGCGACTTTTGGCAATCATGAATTCAATTATGGTTTGCAATTTTTAGATCGTACTATAAATGGTAGCGATGGTAATGAGTCAACTACCGGTGCAAATTTTGATTATGTGAATGCGAACATATATAAAACAGATGGCACGAATGCCTTTGAACCTTTTGTTATCATACCTAAAACAATAAAAGACAGTAATGGTCAAGAACAAACGATTCAAGTCGGCCTAATTGGCCTTGTTACCCCTCAAATCATGGAGTGGGACAAGGTTAATCTGGAGGGCAAAGTCAGAGTTGAAGATATTGCCGCAACGGCTGCGAAGTTTGTTCCTATAATGAAAAATAAAGGAGCGAATGTCATTGTCGCTATGGCTCATACTGGCTTTGATATTAATGCTGTTATAGGTGATGGTTCCGAGAATGACATTAATGCGCTGAGTAAGGTTCCGGGTATTGATGCGATCACATTCTCACATACCCATAAGGTATTCCCAACGGGAAATGACAGCACACTGGACGCTTTGTTCAAAGATCCGGATACTAAAAAGCCTTACAATAACGATAAGGCTGTGATCGATAACGTGAATGGTCACATTAATGATACGCCTGCTGTACAAGCTGGCTACGGCGGTGCTTAC
>DOJM01000076.1:785-3006 GCA_003529225.1 Paenibacillus sp. | reverse complement strand
TATTGTATACGGTGATAAAGGCTGGGAAGTAGATAAGAAAAGCTCAAAAGCTTTAACTCGTTCTATCTATAAAACAGAGAATAAAGTGAATTATCCAACGGTCGAACCTGATCCAGCTGTAGATGCTGCTGCTGCGGCAGCGCATAACGCTACTATTGCTTATACTGAACAAAAGCTGGGTGTTACGACGGCTCCAATGAACAGTTATTTTGCAATGGTTCAGGATGATCCTACGGTTCAGCTCGTAACGTATGCACAGAAGTGGTATGTTCAGAAGTATATTGATGTCAATGTTCCTCAATATAAGGACCTACCGATTCTGAGTGTCGGCGCTCCTTTTAAAGCAGGACGTAACGGCCCAGAAGAATACACTAGTATTGATGAAGGCAACTTGACTATCCGTAGCGCAAGCGACCTCTATCTATACGATAACACGCTCAAAGCGATCAAGGTTAAGGGTTCTGTTGTTAAAGAGTGGTTGGAAATGAGTGCGGGTGCATTTAACCGCATNNCTTTAATTTTGATGTAATTGATGGGGTCCAATATAAAATTGATGTGACGAAAAACGCGAAGTACAATCCGGATGGCTCTATTAATGATGCTTCGTCGAGTCGTGTGACGGAAGTGACTTACAATGATCAGCCTTTAGATCTTGATCAAGATTTCATTGTTGTCACTAACAATTACCGTGCAAGCGGTGGTGGTAACTTCCCGGGTGTTAAAGGCTCAGAGTTGGTAGTGGACTCTCAAGATGAGAATCGTCAGGTTCTGATGGACTTTATCAGTGAAGTTGGAACCATTGATCCTACTGCTGATGGTAACTGGTCCTTAGCACCTATCAAGGGTAGTGTGAAAGTAACATTCACTACAACGCCTAAAGCAGCAAGTGTACTGCCGGCGAACATATCCGATACGGGTCAGCAAAATGATAAAGGCTTCGGAATTTTCGAACTGGATCTAAGTGTGAAAACTCCTGCGCCAACTGCAGATGTTGAAGTTCACCTTATAGGAATCAATGACTTCCATGGTCAACTAGACACAGTTTCTACAGTGAGCTATAAGTCTGTAGGCACAGCAGCTTACCTGGCGACTTACTTGAAACAGGCTCGTGCAAAGTACGAGAACTCCTTACTCTTCCATAACGGTGACTCCGTAGGAGCATCGGCACCTGTATCCTCGCTTGAGCGCGATGAGCCGACTCATGCTTGGATGAACATGATGAAATTTGATGTAGGTTCCTTGGGTAACCATGAGTTCGACCAAGGTGTTGATGCGCTAATGACACAGCTTTATGGTGGTGCTGATCCAAAGAACAAAAAAATTATCCATGCTGGTTCTGATTTTGATTATGTGAATGCTAATGCAGTGTATGCCAAAAACGGCGAACCCATTATCAATCCTTATGTAATCAAAGAAGTCGGTGGTGTGAAGATCGGCTTTATAGGTCTTGTAACCAAATCCACACCAAGCAAGGTTGCACCTTCCGGAACAGTGGGCGTACACTTCCTCTCTCCAGAGGAGGAAGTAGCGGCTGTTGAGAAATATGCGAAGGAGCTTCAATCTAAAGGTGTAGAAACGATCATCGTACTTGCGCATGATCCTGCCACAACTAAAGATGGCAAAACCACAGGTGAAGCAGCTGACCTAGCCAATGCGCTTCCTGCGAACTCCCCTGTTGACGTTATCGTTGCTGGTGATAACCATGCTCTGGCAAACGGATTGGTCAACGGTAAGTTGCTTGTACAAGCATACTCTTACGGTACAGCATTTGAAGATATCAAGCTGATCATTGACCATGAAACAGGAGATGTGAAGGACAAGTCTGCTGTAGTAACGTCCACCTTCCATGAAGGTGTAACACCAGATCCGGAAAGTGTGACACTGGTAAATGCTTACCTTGAGAAGCATCCTGAACTGACCCAACCAGTGGGTACAACAGACGGAACTGTTACTCGTACAGATGCTTACACCAAAGAAGCTGCGCTTGGCAACCTGATTGCTGACGCTATGCGTACTGCTGATTTCGGCGATGGCGCAAAGGCTGCTGATTTTGCCTTTATGAATCCGGGTGGTATCCGTGCGGATCTTCCGAAGGGTGATGTAACCTTTGGCGATTTGGCTAAAGTTCAGCCGTTCGGCAACACACTTGTGAAGCTGACACTGACTGGAGCACAAATCAAAACGTTGCTGCAACAGCAATGGAATGTGAAAGCTGATGGAA
>DOJM01000076.1:0-652 GCA_003529225.1 Paenibacillus sp. | reverse complement strand
AAAGTAATCAAGGCGGTCATTGAAGGTCGTATTACAAACAAAGAGAAGGCTGATGATACGGGATCAGGCAGTGGCGATGGAGGTTCTAACGTTGTAACTCCAACACCTACTCCAACCGTGAAACCAACAGCATCACCAGCACCAACAGCTACACCAGCGCCAACTACTGCTCCAGCAGCAAACTTCAAAGATCTGGGTAAGGTAGCTTGGGCGAAAGAAGCTATTCAAGCATTGGCTGCTAAGGGCATTATAAAAGGATTGGATGCAAATAATTTTGCACCAACCAAAACAGTGACACGTGCAGAATTTATTACTATGCTGGTTCGTGCGCTGAACCTGACGGGTTCGGGTACATCGAGTACGTTCAGCGATGTTAAACAAGGAGTCTGGTACACGGATTCAATCGCTGCTGCGGTGAAGGCCGGACTTGTACAAGGCTCTGGAAATGGTAAATTCGAACCGGGCCGTGAAGTGACTCGTGAAGAGATGGCTATTATGATCGCTAATGCATTGAAAGATAAACTACAACCGATTGATAAGAATGCAGCGCTGGGCAAGTTTGCAGACAAGTCCAGTATTGCTCCTTACGCACAGGACGCTATAGCACAACTGACCCAATTGGGAATCGTTAACGGCGTTGAGGGAGGCAAAT
>DOJM01000077.1:10043-11136 GCA_003529225.1 Paenibacillus sp. | reverse complement strand
CAACTTGTTTAGTAATATCAGCAGCAAGCGGGAAACTCAAACGGCCAAGACCATTCGAATCCTTAGGTGTATTGATCCATGCTTTGTGGCTGTGGATCGAATCTACACTTGCGCCGAGAATTTCTGTATCAAGCGCTTCGAACTGCGCAGCTGCTTCACTAAGAGCTGTGATTTCAGTCGGACATACAAAAGTGAAGTCCAGAGGATAAAAGAAGAATACCAGCCATTGCCAAATCCTCCTTTGATTATGTAAGAAACCAACCATTTCTTGTTGTGATATGCTGGAATAATTTACATCTCGTCTACATATCAAATGGTATCATCGTACAAAATCAAAGTCAATCTTAGACAAATCCCCCTATAATCGTAATTAGGAATTAGATTTTATTATGCTTTGCGGATAGCTGCAACAATCAGGTCGCCCATTTCAGATGTACTGATCGCTTTGCTCTTATCTACGGCGATATCACTTGTACGGTGTCCTGCATCCAATACTTCAGCTACTGCAGCCTCTATCGCAGCAGCCGCATCCTCATAACCAAAGGTTAAACGGTACATCAGTGCTAAGGACAAGATTGTTGCAATCGGATTCGCAAGTCCTTGTCCGGCAATATCAGGCGCGGAGCCGTGAACGGGCTCGTAGAGACCGTAGTTACCATCGCCCATCGAAGCGGAAGCAAGCATACCGATAGAGCCTGTCAACATCGCAGCCTCGTCGCTCAGAATGTCACCAAACATGTTCTCGGTAACGATAACATCAAAGCTAGCTGGACGACGTAGCAGCTGCATTGCGCAGTTATCAACGAGTACATGCTCAACCTCTACCTCAGGATATTCTGGAGCAATCTTATTTACGACCTCACGCCATAACCGTGAAGTTTCAAGTACATTCGCTTTATCAACACTTGCCAGCTTATTGCGACGCTTGCCAGCAATCTCAAAAGCCTGACGCACAATTCGTTCCACTTCCATTACGTTATATACACAGGTATCCACTGCTTCTTCACCATGTTCACCTTGACGACGCAGTTTATCTCCGAAGTAAATCCCACCAGTCAGCTCACGAACGACCATAAGATCGGTACCTTCCATC
>DOJM01000077.1:1970-10017 GCA_003529225.1 Paenibacillus sp. | reverse complement strand
GAATACGACTGCTGGACGTAAATTTGAGAACAATCCAAGCGCTTTACGAATGCCAAGCAATCCAGTTTCAGGACGAAGCTCCTTTGAATTGTTATCCCACTTCGGTCCGCCTACAGCACCCAGTAATACGGCGTCAGCACTGCGACAGATTTCTAGTGTATCTTCCGGCAGCGGTGTGCCTCTTTCGTCTATTGCAATGCCTCCAAATAGAGCATGCTCCGTTTCAAAAGCATAACCAAATACTTCTTCCGTTCTTTTCAATACTTTTTCTGCTTCAGCTACTACTTCAGGTCCAATACCGTCCCCTGCGATTACGGCGATTTTTTTAACCTCACTCATCTCAGTCACTCCTCAAGTGGTCTGCTCTAACAGACATAGTTCTTCTTTATATTGTTGTATCATACCCAGTCGTAAAGGACAAAGATATAGATTCTATTGAGTTGATAGGCATAGCCTATAGGATATTTATTTTGAAGGAAGATTTTCTTGAGTAATGAAAAGAGCCGTCAGGTATATCCTTTTGGCGACTCTGCACTTTCACGTTCTATTAATGAATTGGATTTGCAATTATTGAAATTTCACCAGCAGAATAATCCAGGAAATAAGCAGTTTTTGTAGTTGGATTATAATTCAAAAATTTACTTTTCCCATTTTCAGGCCATTTCTGATCTTTTAAGATCTGAGCTCCTTCTTGCGAAAATAACGACCAGGTTTGTTCTAATACATCCCCAACAAACACTTGATTGTTAATAAAGTCCGTCTTCCACCCCGAAAGATTACCCTCTTCTTTAAAAGCTTGCTTAATAGAGGTTGGTGTGCTTCCGGTTGCAACATTCATCAAACGGAACACGTTCTGAGAATCATCTGAAACAGGACGCTTCGCGTTAGCTGGAGCTGGCTGGNNAAATTTGCACCATTAAATTTAAGCTTAATATCAGCATTATAGTCTTTAAACATTTTTTCATTATGGTGAAATAAATTAATTGTTCTCACAAAGAAATCATCGCTCATTATACCTTGTGCTTGATATTTTATAGCTAAATAAGGATATCCAACAAAATCCCAACCCTGAACGCTTACACTTTCATATCCGGTATCGTTAATCTTAGCATTAAAGCTTACACTTGGCATATTCCAAGGATACTGATAAAGATTAAAGGAATCTCCAAATTGAACCATGATTCGTTCGTTTACTTTCCCCGTAGGAGCAACCCATTTGATTTTGTCTGCCGCACCTTTAAGCGGTATTTCTGTTTTACTAATCTGCTCTCCAGCATAAGTAAAGACCGTTTTCGTAATTGCGTTGCCATTTGATTTCTTAAGTAGCACTATTTTTTGCGGATTCTTCATCACGTTAAGGTCGAGAATCGTATGAGCATCGTTTGAAAGGTTGACTACCTTATTTGTTGTTACATTGACTACGTCAGCTTTGTTAGTGCTATGATCAATGATTGCGACGAGATCGGTACTAACATAAAGCGCATCTGTACTGTCCAAGCTTGGAGTTGACTTTGATGGATTAGCATAGGACTGATTTGTGAATACAAGCATTCCGATAATTGCTGTAAAAATAATTCTGAAGCTCTGTTTCATAGTATTTCCTCCATTAAGAAATTTTCCCCATTGTAAATACGTTGTAAGCTAAAAAAAGTTTTTGAAAACATAAAAGCTACGCTATAAAGCACCAGAGAAGGACTTGGAAAATTTGCCCTTGATTAATAAGTTGTTTACAATTAAGTTGAAATCATCTACCTAAGGAGTGAATGCGAAGTGCAATATGCAAAGCTTGGCAAATCCGGTATGAAGGTCAGTCGGCTATGTCTTGGAACAATGAACTTCGGACCACAAACAGATGAACAAGAAGCCTTCCGTATTATGGACGCTGCACTCGACGCAGGTGTTAATTTTTTTGATACCGCTAACATTTATGGCTGGGATGAGAATTCCGGTTTAACAGAAACGATTATTGGTCGTTGGTTTAAGCAAGGCGGTGGTCGACGTGAAAAGGTCGTGTTAGCTACCAAGGTATACGGTGCAATGAGCAATAAGCTCGACGGGCCTAATGATGAGGGTGGACTATCATCTTATATTATACGCCGCCATCTAGAGGGGTCTTTGCAGCGTCTCCAGACCGATCATATTGAATTGTACCAGATGCATCACGTTGACCGTAGTGTCTCTTGGGACGAGCTGTGGGGGGCTTTCGAGCTTGCTGTAAACCAAGGAAAGATTGGGTATGTCGGCTCCAGTAACTTTGCGGGATGGGATATCGCTGTAGCCCAACAAGAAGCGAAGGCACGTGGCTTTTTAGGTTTGATTTCTGAGCAGCATAAATACAGCCTCACCTGTCGCCTTCCTGAACTTGAAGTATTACCCTCCTCTCTCCATCATGGATTAGGCGTTATTCCTTGGAGCCCACTGGATGGAGGTCTTCTTGGGCGCAATGCACTTAAGAAAATTGAAGGCAGCCGCAGTGGAGGAAATGCTGAGCGCGTAGAGCAATACAAAGATCAGCTTGAGGCTTTTGCCAGCTTGTGTATGGAGCTTGGGGAACCACAAGATAATGTAGCGCTAGCATGGTTATTAGCCAATCCTGCTGTAACCGCACCAATTATTGGACCACGTACACTGGAGCAATTCGAGAGTGCACTACGCAGTCTTGAGATTGTACTAGATGAGTCATTACTTAAACGGCTGGATGAGATCTTCCCAGGACCGGGCGGAGAAGCGCCTAAAGCTTACGCTTGGTAGGTCTCTTATAATTTGAAAAAAGGGAACTGAGGTTTCAGCAGAATCATTCGCTGAAGCCTCGGCTCCCTTTTTTGTTCGTGTTTATTCAGCCGTATCCACGGTCACGCTCCCATTACTCGTACTTAGGTCCACACTATAGGTTCCTTTACCGAGAGTAGCAGTGCCATAACTGTCCCCGTCTCGATCCCAGGGTACATTCCCTTTCAGCGAACCATTGCTGGTATCCGCTGTAATCTTCGCATCGGACACCGCTGGCAATCCCACCGTAATCTTTCCGTTACTTGACGAACACTTCCATTTTCCGGTCACTGCTGAATTAATGGTAATCTTGCCATTGCTACTCTTTGCGGTCAACGCTCCATCTATATTATCCAATGTAATAGCTCCATTAGAGCTTTTGAGCTGCGCTCCACCTTGGATGTTCTGAACAGTCAGTGACCCGTTGCTGGTATGTGCCTCTACTCCGCCAGCAACATCATGAATATTTAAAATCCCGTTACTAGTGTCAGCCACTAAGCCAGACTTTAAATCCCAGGCTTCTATTGACCCGTCACTAGTATCTACCTCAACGGCAAGGCTGCTGGGTACACTTACGTTNNTAGAGAACCAATTATGATCTGTATCGAGCTCCATAATCAGTGTATCTCCCTCAGTTTTAACTCTCCATTTCTTTTCTAGCGCGCTTTCGGCTTCACTTTGCGATTTTCCAGGTAGGAGTAAGCTTCCCTCATAATCCAATGAGCTTCCATCTATTCCCTCGACCTTTACTTTTCCACTTGGAAGTACGATTTTCAGCGTTGTAATATTGTCTTTCACTTCGACATTGCCGCTTAGTGGAGTTAAATGTGTATTCCCGATTAAACTGCTAAGTGAGCCGCCGGCCATTACGCTCTGTGCACTGCTTGCTCCAACCAACAGGATAATCAATAGGATTGCCCAACCGCTCACACGACTTTTGGCATCGGATTTAATAAACAATCTTAGCAACATCTCGAGTCCGAACAGGATCAACAGTGCTGGCCATAAATAACCAAGTACTTCATAGCTGATCATATTATACTGAGCCATCACAATAATGACACCAAGTGCAATGCAGCCTATAGCTGCAGTAAAACTCCCGATTTTCCATCTCCCCATAGTCAAATCCCCGTTTCTTACGCTCTCGTATTATTTCTTAGCATCTTCAGACCGTACGCAATCAGACCCAGTGATAGCAAGATCGTACCAATGTTAATGTCAATTAACATTCTCCAAAGCGTTGGGAATGCTGAGATCACCAGCATAAGGAACCCAGCAACAACACATCCAACACCAACCCAAGCCGGATTCACATCTTCATGTGGGTAACCCGGCATAGAAGATATCCCCATCGTCCAAGGTTCTCCGAAGCTGTCAGGATGGAACATCATACGCTCGTGTTCGGCTGCAGTTATTTTCATCCAAGCCGCTTTCTGCAGGGCATCAAACAATTGGTAAAACCATAGTGCAGCTAGCGCAAAAGGGAAGATCATGGGCTCGGACGGGATAAACATAATACATAAGGAAGCCCCGATCATAAACTGCAGCCCCTGCTTTTTGAAGCCTAAGTACAAATGGCCTACACCAGGAACCATAGCTAACATAAAAGTGAGCCAACGTCTCTTCTTAATCATAATACATCCTCCTAAATTTTGGATAGCATAAACTTTTCAGTTTACCTGAATCCATCTATTATTTATAAATCTCTTTATGACTATTTTCTAAAACCACCAAACCATTGGGTCACCGAATTCGACACATGACCATTAATTTCAGTAATTCCATAAGCCAAATTCTCAAAAACGCCAAACTGTAACAATATGAAGCTCAAGCAGGCAGCCACCGCATAATGCATCCAAGATGTTCTAGGAGCATAACGACGTCTTACGCTTGTCGCTTTAACCGCTCGCTCTCTGCGTCCTGTTTCGAGCTGCTCGATATGGGCCATAACGCCTGCTGCGAGANNGCGTTTCCATTTCTGACCAAAGAGCGGACATTTCCTTAGCTTCCTCCAGCCACTGCGCGCAATCAGGACAGGATTGTATGTGCAACCGGATACGCAGCTCCATATCTGGAGACAGTAGGCCGTTAATGTAATGTGGCATCCATTCCTTCACTATTGCACAATTCATCGCAATTCCTCCCTTTGTCTACGCATCATCTGTCTGGCACGATAAAGCTGCGATTCGATAGTCTTAACGGAAACACCCTTTTGTTCCGCTATCTCTTGATAAGAATTTCGCTGAAAATAGTACAGCTGTACGACCGACCGGTACGGTTCCGCAAGGCTGTTCACATTCTCACCCAGCTCAGCTGATTGTTCCTGCTCTAACACCTCTTGCTCTGGTGTTTGAGATGTTACCCAATCATTCTCAGTGTAATCAGCTGCACTCCGATGCCTCCACTCCCTATCATTGGCCCGTTTCCAGTCCAGACAGGTTCGATAGGCTATCCGATAAAGCCATGTCGAGAAGGTAGATTGTCCTCTGAAGGAGGGGAGCGCTTTGTATGCTTTTATAAAAACCTCTTGGGCCATATCCTTGGCCGATTCGGCTTCACCAGTAATCTTGACGCACACTCTGTATACCATGCCTTGATAACGTGTCACCAAATGCCCAAAGGCCTGATGCTCACCGTTCAGCACAGCAGAAATCCATTCCTTCTCTTCCAGCTTTCTCCCCTCCTTCACCTACATAACGTTAGACGCCAGCCAATTCTACATCCCTGCAACTTAGCCACAACTTTTTTTAATTTTTGAAATATTTTTGAGAAAGGAATATATTGTTTTATGTCGAATAATGTTTAATTACTATGACTAAAAGTAGACTCTTTCTAATTATCGTGCTGTTTCTTACTATACTTACTGGATTTCGCTTCCTATGGGTTTGGGCTTCGCCTCATGCTATACAACCACAATTAGTCAAAGGAGTTCTCGATTTACGGAATAAAGAATTGAATCCAGACCAGCTCCTTACCTTAAAAGGGCAATGGGAGTTCTATCCTAATACACTACTTCCCACTTTCAATAAAGAATCTCTAAACAAAGCTCCCCCTAAAACATATATACAAGTCCCGGATCAGTGGAACGATGCCATTCATAATGGCGAAAAGTCTGCTTTTGGCTACGGCTCCTATCGGTTACGGATTCTTGTAGATAAAAACGAAAAGCAATCTTATGGCATACTCATATCCGGGGTTCGGACTGCTTCGGAAATTTATATCAATGGTGAACTATTAGGAAATTCAGGTTCTCCATCTGCCAATAAAAAAGACTATGTTGCTCGTGTATTACCTTACTCCGTATCTTTTACAACGGATAAGACTGAGATTGAAATTGTGATTCATGTAGCCAACTACTCTCTATCTCATACAGGCGGTATTTTTAAACCCATTTTATTTGGTAACGAAAAAACTTTAACACAACAGAGGAACGTTTCTATAGGCCNNACTCCATGCAGTCTATGCAGCAATATTATATACCATTGGCCCGCGGCAAAAGATGCTGATTTATTTTTTTCTGTTGGTAATTTCCGCTATAACTACTGTACTTATTGATGATGACAAGCTTTTGCTGCATATGTTTCCCTTAAACTACCAATGGAGCTTAAAGCTATTAATCATATCTAATATTATGGCTTTTTTATTCATCTTACTGACAAGCAAGCATCTAATGTTCCAGAATTTTAAAATTAAACGTGTTCGGATCTTGACCAGCTTATCCTTGGTACATATCCTTTTCATACTGCTCGGTCCCGTTGTCCGCTATTACGAATTATTTACACCTATTTTTATCATCAATATAATCGTTCTATCATTAGAAGTTGTAGTTCTCTTTCTGAAATCTGCGCTTAAAAACCACGATGGCTCTATTTTTCTACTGCTGTCTATCTTAGCCATCGTTAACAGCACTCATTGGGGATTGTTCAAAAATTTCGATCTGGTTGACGTCACCTATTATCCTTTTGACCTGATTATTGCCTTTTTATGTTTCGCGACTTTTGGGTTTAAGCGCTATCACTGGAATACAAAACAGACTGAAAATCTGGCCCAAAGCTTGCAAAGAACCGTTACGCAAAAGGATAATTTCCTAGCGAATACCTCTCACGAGCTTAAAAATCCGCTGCATAGCATCATTAATATTGCTGAAACCGTCTTAGACAGTGAGAGAGACTCTTTGATGTATCAGAACGCAAATAATCTAGAACTGCTAATCACCGTAGGAAGACGTATGTCGTTACTGATAAATGATCTACTAGATCAATCACAGCTTCGTGAAAGCAACATTCAATTGCAGTTAAGAAATGTTCCCATTCAATCCGTAGCTGCTGGTGTGCTCGATATGCTCAAATTCCTAACGGAAAGTAAGCACATTGCACTAATTTCGGAGATCCCTGACTCCTTTCCTTCTGTTGTAGCAGATGAGAAAAGACTCATTCAGATTTTGTTCAATCTGCTTCAAAATGCAGTGAAATATACGAGTGTAGGCTCAGTGAGAGTCCATGCGGATATTCATAAAGGTGTGGCGCGCATCCATATTACGGATACTGGCATTGGGATGAACGAGGAAACACAGCTTAGAGCCTTCCAACCCTATGAACAGGGTGACTCAAGCGTGACAGCAATAAGTGGCGGAATTGGATTAGGCTTAAGTATTTGTAAACAGCTGGTTGAACTTCACGGTGGAGAGATTAGCGTAAAATCTTCACTTGGCAAAGGCTCTACTTTTACTTTTACTATGCCTCTATCCAATTCAAACATCCAAGCATTCAATTTAGAATTCTCAACAGTGACTGAATACACGGACAATCAATCTCAGATTACGCTATCCGAAATTGCCACTACATCTGCTACATCAACGAATGGAAGAAGACCTAAGATTTTGGCTGTAGACGATGACCCGATTAATCTGAAAATCCTTACTAGCGTACTGTCCATCAAAGACTATGAAATGGTTACGGTAACCAGTGGAATCGATGCCTTAATAAAACTGGATACTGATCAATGGGATTTAATCATTACAGATGTAATGATGCCTCAGATGTCCGGCTATGAATTAACACAGAGAATTCGTGAACGTTATACCATAGCTGAGCTTCCTATTCTACTTCTGACCGCACGTAGCCAGCCCGAAGATATCTACACCGGATTTGTTTCAGGCGCGAACGACTATGTAATGAAACCCATGAACGCTATGGAGCTAAGAGGACGAGTGCGTTCCTTAACAGACTTAAAACAGTCCGTAAATGAACGGCTTCGTCTGGAAGCAGCGTATCTTCAA
>DOJM01000077.1:852-1955 GCA_003529225.1 Paenibacillus sp. | reverse complement strand
TTATTCAACACATTAAATTCTATATCTGCTCTGGCATCTTTTGATACACAGCGTATGAGTCACCTCATTGATGCCTTTAGCTCTTATTTACGCTTAAGCTTTAACTTCTTGAACGCTGAGCCGATGATACCGATTGAACACGAGCTTGAGCTTGTCCGTGCCTATCTGTACATAGAGAAAGAGCGCTTTGAGGACAGGATGACCATCAACTGGGATTTAGCAGAAAATCTTCATTTCCAGTTACCTCCCTTGACCATTCAGCCACTCGTTGAAAATGCCGTTAGCCACGGTATATTAAGCCGCTCCAAGGGAGGTACGCTTTCAATATCCATCAAAGAACTAGTTGATGACATCGAGATTACAATCGCTGATAATGGTAAAGGCATGACTGCCGAACAACTTCAGCAACTACTAAGCAGTCAGTCTAATGTAACACGAGGGATTGGATTTCTTAATACACATAAACGCTTGTTACGTGTCTATGCTAAGGGTCTGCAAATTAAAAGCAAGGAAGGGCAAGGCACTTCAGTAAGTTTCATAATCCCTTCTGAAAAAAGAAATATGAATCGCAATAATTCCTAGTCACAGAAAGAATATAATGATCCGAAATATAAGGAAGAGTTTATTGTTTTTTGCTAAAAAATACTATATTGCGTGGTGAAATAACAATGATTCAAGCAGTATTGGTGGACGATGAACGACTCGCTCTCGTAAAATTAGAGTTCATGTTAAAAGAAATGAAAGCTGTTCATATCATCGCGTCCTATACAGATCCTATTCAAGCTATACAAGAAGCTCCAACCTTGGAGCCTGACGTTATTTTTATTGATATTGAAATGCCTGAAGTGAGCGGTCTTCAGGCTGCCGCAATTCTGCAAGAGGTCTGTCCAAACGCTAATATTGTTTTCGTGACCGCGTATAACCAATATGCAGTGGAAGCCTTTGAGTTAAATGCGATTGATTATATTTTGAAGCCCGTGCGACATGACCGGCTGTTTAAAACAATACAACGCTTGGAGGACAGATTGAGGTTTGCGCCAAAAAGCACAGAGGTAGCACATGAACTAACGATTCGTTGTTTTCAATCACTGCGTTTTGAACGA
>DOJM01000077.1:0-833 GCA_003529225.1 Paenibacillus sp. | reverse complement strand
CTTTCTTGCTTCATAATCGCAATCGATTCGTCAGTAAAGATACCCTGATTGACCTACTATGGCCAGACTTCAACCTTAAAAAGGCTTCTACCCATCTCTACACAACCATTTATCAAGTACGGCAATGTTTAAAGCAGAGTGAGGTAGATCTGCATATCAGCAACGTCAGTGGAGGGGAAGGGTATACGCTTGAGACCGGGCCGCATCTAATCGATGCAGCTCAGTGGGAGCACAACATTCTTGCACTCGAATCCATCGGAGAGGACAATTGTGCAGAACATCAAAGCTTATTTGAACTTTATTCAGGGGATTATTTTGGAGATTACGATTATTTGTGGGCGGAGGGCGAGCGACAACGTCTGCGCACCATTTGGCTACACCATGCTATGGGGATGGCCCAGTTCTATATCGACAACAACAGAGTTCCCGAAGCTGTCACCGTGTATCAAAAGGTAGTACAGCTTCAACCCTATTTTGAACAAGGACATTTAGGATTAATGAAGGTCTACGACAGTATTGGGGAACGATCCGCTGTGGAAGAACAATACAAGAATCTGACGGAATTATTGAAAGGCGATCTTAGTATTGGTCTTCCTGCCGTTGTTCAAGATTGGTATGAACAATGGGAACTACATAACTTTAGAATACGCAGCAAGAAATAGTTTCTATATATTAAAGACACCCGGATCTATTCGGGTGCCCTTGTTGTTACGATATATTAATTGCTGCGTTTGAAACAGCTAGTTAAACAAAGCTAGCGAATTACACAAGATTGATCCTATTATCCTAACTCCGGGATATCTACGAAGGTAACAGCCGTATCTGATGTACTG
>DOJM01000078.1:11185-12274 GCA_003529225.1 Paenibacillus sp. | reverse complement strand
CGAATCAGCTCTTCATTCCGCTTTGAAGACCAACGTGGATAGTTCCATAGATCATTTTCTCTCCATAGATCTGTTGGATCAGGATCACTCGCTAGCCCCCATACTCCGTAAAATAGTTCGATAGACGGATCATCGGCTTCCACTGCGTTGTAGAAAGTATGGAATTCCTTTAATGCTCCACCGTTTAGCTGTACATCGAGTCCAACATCACGCCAATTTCTTAAGATGGCATTAGTACGTAGCTCTGCTGTTTGACTGCCTAGCATAGAATCAAAATGGATCATCAGCTTCTGGCCCTTTGGGTCTTCCCGTAATCCGTCACCGTCTAGATCCAAGAACCCAGCAACATCCAGCAGTTCCTTGGCCTTTGTAGGATTATACAGATAAGCACTAATCTCAGTATCAGGGATCTTCGCCCAGCTAGTACTAGATATTGGAGTCTCTACAGGCTCAGCTAGACCGTGGGAATATGCTTTGATGATCCCTTCACGATCTAAAGCATAATACATAGCTTGCCGTAATCTTTTGTCTTCAAATTTAGGGTTATCCATTACGATTGTCTCGGTTTTCGTATCCCAATGCCCGAATTTAAAACCTATATATTCATAGCCTAGCTCAGCAGTTTGCAGGATGTTTATATTCTCCAGTTTTTTTAGATCATCATAAGCATCCCGAGGGGCTGACTCTATATCAATTTCTCCTGTTTGAAAGCGTTCGGTCACTTCCTTATCGTCAAATGCCATATACACTATCCCATCCAATAGCGCTTTGCCCTTATAGTATTGATCAAAACGTTTCATTTCTACCCTCTGGCCAGGCTGAATATGTTCAACCTCAAAAGGGCCAATACCTATAGGAGATTTTCGCATCTGGTCACTTTCAGGCATATCTTTTACAGCAATTCCAGTATAGTATTTTTTATTCATCGGATAGGGCCACAGACTATCGATTGTATTTACCCGTGCAGCAGTTACAGTTATTTTCAAAGTATAAGGATCTATAACTTTTAATCCGGATATCCCCTTCGCTTCTCCCTCATGATAGGCTTCTGCACCCTGAATCATTTCAACACTATAATAATGCGAGCCC
>DOJM01000078.1:8323-11179 GCA_003529225.1 Paenibacillus sp. | reverse complement strand
CCAATCCTCTACCGTTAATTCATCACCGTTATGGCAACGGATTCCCGGTTTAATTTTAAAGGTAAATACTTTATGATCATCAGATTCCTGCCAAGAGGCGATATTAGGAACCGTCACTAGTTCATCATTTACCTGAAACATCGGCTCAGTAATAAACTCCATCACATGAAAATCATCTTCACCTTCATAAAAAGCAGGCTCAAACAAACCCGTAAATGGTGAGGAAAATCCGTAGGTAACAACTCCACCAGCTTGTGGCTTATCGTCTACTAAATTATGGCGCGAAGATAATGGATTAATGCTAGAAGTTGCTCTACTACATGCTGACAATAGAGTTGCCATCACGAGCAGCGTTAACAACAACCTGCATATTTTCTTATTATTCATGTGTTTCTTCCCTTCTCTAGTTGAACGTATATCTACATTTAAGCTATGGAACATAAATATTTTTACTGTAACAAAGTTTTATGGTGGTTACAATAACTTCTAAGCCCTAGGCCTTTACTCCTGCTTGAAATTCACTTATTTCGTTATATCTATAAAAAAAGACCTGTCTCGTGGACAGATCTTCATTGAATCTATTCTTCATCTCTGTGCGTAATCGTTAAACCCTCAACATGTTTACGCTGCATCAACTTGCGCTTTTTACGTGTATCCTTACTCTCAAAAATAATATCAAAGTCATATTCCTCCGGGTATAACTCTTCTTTTGAAAGATAGGGCTTCAACCGCTTATGGTTAATTTTCATTTTTTGCTTCTGGATCATCACTCCAACCATTCCTAAATGATCTCTCTTCNNGATTCCTGTCCGGCCGAGTGACGTTACCACAACTGCATCTCCAATTTCAAATTGAATCAGCTTCTCCTTGCTGCGGTCAGATGGAGTAGCCTCTTCTTCTGCGTTGCCATGTTCCTCTACTGGAAGTGCAGCATATTCTTGCTCTCCATCTTTGCTGAAAAGACTTCCCCATGCCTCTCCGCTGCCTTTCTGTAGCCTTTGTTGCTGCGCCTCAACAATTTCCCATGATCTCTTAATAACGTTATCCTGTATCCCCAGCTTTTTAGCGATCTGCAGAGCGTAACTTTCCCCCGCTTCTCCAATCGTCAATCGATACAACGGCTGTAGCGTTTCTTTATCAAATTCCATTCGCGCATTTTGAAAGCCCTTCGTTGCGGCTGCAAAGGCTTTTAGCTCATTAAAATGTGTAGTAACAATAATATTCGCCCCTTTACGGCTCAGCTCTTCCAGAATCGCGATAGAGAGCGCAATGCCTTCCCCGGGATCCGTACCAGCCGCCAGCTCGTCAATGAGCAGCAGCACCCCTTTAGATGCATCTCTCAGCATTCCCTCGATACTCTTCATTTGCGCGGAGAACGTACTAAGTGATTGTGCCAGACTTTGTCCGTCGCCTATTACACTGATCACATCCGTAAAAATAGTAAATTCGCTACCCTCCTCGACCGGAATCAACAGCCCTGATTGAGCCATGATCGTCAGCAGCCCTAGTGTCTTAAGGACCACAGTTTTACCACCAGTATTTGGACCTGTAATGATGAGGGATTTATAACCCTTACCAACCTCCAGATTGATCGGAATCATCCCCTTCAGCATGGGATGCCTGCCTCCATTCATCTTTAGAAAGCCTTTCGCATTCAGCGTAACAGCAGATGCCCCCAGCGTTCGTGCATATTTAGCTTTAGCAAAAATAAAATCATACGTGCCCGTAGCCTCAATATTAAGGTGCAGGGCAGCCTGTTCCTGTTCTACCAAGCTAGTCAGCATACTGAGGATAACAGCTTCTTCTCGAGCCTCTTCACCCAAAAGCAAATCAAGCTCAATTTGGAGAGCAGCGATCTCGTCTGGCTCAATAAACACCGTCTGTCCACTTGTGGATTGGTCAAGCACCGATCCTTTTATTTGTCTATGATATTCCCGTTTTACGGGGATAACGTAACGCCCACCTCGCTGCCTATATATATTCTCCTGCAAAATCGATTGATGGCGTGACATAATTCCGTCGATTTTTTTATGAAGACGTTCTTTAGCCACTACAATCCGTTTACGAACTCGCTCTAACCCCTTACTCGCTCCATCATCAATCGCACCAAAACGGATACAGCGATCAATAGCCTCTCTCACGTGATTTAACTCCATCAACGAGGAAGCATACGCAGCAATTCGTGGAGCGCTTTGTTCTTTAGAGACCATATATTTGCGTAATTGACTACAGCTCTTAAGAAATGTAGAAACTGCAGTGAAATCTTTCTCACTGTACAAATATCCAGTTCCCATTAAAGACATGATCCACTCAATGCCCTCTAATGAAGGAATGGGTACACTCGATCCTCGTTCCAGCAGTTCTTTAGCTTCAGAAGTCTCCTCCATTGCTCTTTGAATCGTCGGCAAATAGGTCATTGGCATAAGCTCTTCTACAGCTTTTTTTCCTACATAAGATACTGCGTGGCGCCCAAGCTCTGTTTTAATGATTTCGTATTCCAGTGTATTTAGACTTTGTAAATTCACAGCAAATCCTCCTTCAAATCTCTATTGGTTTGGACCTAATTCTCCATAACGCAAAGAAGGGCAAAGAATGCCACTATGGCAGTCCTTGCCCTTCTTTTTATACTGGTGCCCTCTATCGTCCTAAGGCCCCGAAATGAGAACAGGTGCCGAAAAACAAAAAAACCGTGCAATAAGAGCACGGTTAATTACAAAGAGAACAACAGCCGTAAAGAGGCCATTTGACGCTTCGTGTGTTCTTAACTAAATCATCCACCCGTAAGGAGCAACAGACTGCTGCGTAATACGAACTCAAATAGAGCACGTAATCGCCTCATGACGAGCCTGCTAAAGC
>DOJM01000078.1:0-8242 GCA_003529225.1 Paenibacillus sp. | reverse complement strand
CAATGGTAAGAGCGCGTTGGTATTTTGCACTTGTACCTGTTACACGACGTGGCAAAATCTTTCCACGTTCGCTGATGAACTTCTTAAGAAGTTCGGTATCTTTATAATCAATGTGAGTAATCTTGTTCACAGTGAAAAAGCAAACTTTTTTACGCTTGTTGCGTCCACCACGACGTGCTGGTCTTTTGTCGTTGTCAGCGCCTTCTCTTGGTTTAAAAGCCATATTCTTTTCAGTCCTTCCTAATTAAAATGGCAAATCATCATCCGATATATCAATCGGTTTACCATCGCCCGAAAAAGGATCTTGAGTATTGTTGTTACGCGAGAAATTATTGTTGTTATTTCCGCGTCCAGCGTTACCACCGCCACCATATGCTGGCTCTTCAGGCATACTACTTGCACCACTTGAAGTATTTCCACCTTCACGGCTCTGTGAAGATTCCAGGAAACGAACATTATCAGCAATAACTTCAGTTACGTATACACGTTTGCCTTCGTTATTCTCATAATTCCGCACTTGGATGCGTCCTTCCACTGCTGTCAGACGACCTTTGCGCAAGTAATTGGCACAGGTTTCTGCTAGCTGTCTCCAGGTTACAACTGGGATGAAGTCTGCCTCACGTTCACCGTTCTGGCCCGTAAAGTTACGATCTACGGCTAGCGTAAATTGCGTTACGGCAACACCAGCGGGAGTATAACGAAGTTCCGGGTCACGGGTCAACCGTCCGATCAAAATGATACGGTTCAACAATTCTGGTCCCCTCCTTTAGAGCGATTCATTACAAAGCTTGTCAAGATCTTAAGCAACGTCGTTCGTAATGAGATAACGAATAACTTCGTCAGAAATCTTCATAAGACGTTCTAATTCAGTAACTACTGCAGGTTCTGCATTGAAGTTAACCAAAACATAAACGCCATCACGGAATTTCTTGATCTCATACGCAAGACGGCGTTTACCTTGCACTTCGTGCTTTGTAATTTCCCCGCCATTGGAGATGATGCCTTGGAATTTATCGACTGCTGCTTGAACGGCTTCTTGTTCAATGTCAGGACGAATAATGTACATCACTTCATATTTGCGCATAATTTTCACCTCCTTATGGTCTGAGGCCCCTAATCACGTCAGGAGCAAGGAACGAGCACAAACATAGACTCGCACCTGATTAATATACCAAAATGAACAGCAGAGTGCAAGCAATATTAATACAGGACAACTCCTCCCCCNNATTCATCTACACTAAAAAAGGAGGAATAATAATGGGTGAGAAAACGGAATATGAAGAAGGCGACAAAGCCCCCAATCCAGGAATGTATACAGAGGTAGGCGAAGCGCGAAGCTTCCATACTGAGATTTCGAATCCACAGCACATTAAAATGGAAAAAGGGGACACCTTCCCTGAGACCACCAACAAAAATCGAAAGTGGAAAAAGGTTGAAAAAGCACGGGTCCACTAATTCAAAAATATTTAAAAAATAAATGTGTATAAAAAACCCGACAATACACATACTATACTCAGGCAGTACAAAAGAGAGGTGTGGTTCCGTTGGGCGTCGTAGACGAACACAATCACAGGAGATCTGATTCAGCATCTATTGTAAGCTGGGAAGAGTAGTGGGTTATTGTCTTAAAAAAGCATTAGCCTCAGCAACGCCTAAATCACTTTAGTCGCTATAAACAGAGAAATTCCAACATCATTGATGTACTGCCTCCTGAAGAAGGACCCGAAAGGGCCCTTCTTTTTGCGTTATATATTATCCTGTGTATCGGCTATTATAGACACAAAAAAACCTCCGTTACAGGAACGAAGGATTCATTAAATATTATATATATGCTGAAGTGGCGGAGAGGGTGGGATTCGAACNNCGCTTTGACACGCCTAACTGATTTCGAGTCAGCCCCCTTGGGCCTCTTGGGTACCTCTCCGCAGCAAAAATAATTGTATCATGCAGACATGCCATTTGCAAGCTTAATTATTGTCTGTATTTCCCTCCGCAGAGCGCAGTACCTTCTTCATATTCTTCTCGAATTTAGCACGGGGAATCAGAACACTATGCTGACAGCCTGTACATTTAATTCGGATATCCATCCCCATGCGAATGATTTCCATCTCATTAGATCCACAAGGATGCTGCTTTTTCATTTGCACTATATCCCCAAGCTGAAAAACTTTACGTTCCACTATTCTTCCCCCTCTTCTCCTTCTTGTGTAGCTGCGATTTGCCGTCTTGATCCAGTGTTTGCCGACCCTGTAACTTGTAGTGCATGTTCTGTCTTTGCAAGATCAATTTGAGCCTTCACCTCTGCCTCTGCTTTCTTACGTGCTTCTTCTTCAGCTTGAGCCAGTTCCAGCATGCTCTGTTTCTCTAATGCCTGCTTTATGTCGTTCTGAATTTGTCTTTCCGCTGCATCTCTTGCATTAGGAGCACAACTGGCTGCTATACGAATCACATATTCCGAGGTGCTCATGGACTGTATACCGAGCACATTAGGGTAAGCAAGCACATTGGAGTTACGATCTTCTATTCCTTTTAACGCCTCGCCAATTAATCCTAACGTAGCTTCCAAGCTTCGCTCCATTTTAACAGGAACATCAACTACAGCCAATGCATTGGAAAGAGAATAATTAGTCACATTTGTGATTAAGCCATTTGGGATAATAAATACCTCGCCGGTAGTGCTAAGTAGTCTTGTTGTTCGCAATCCGATTAATTCCACAGTCCCTTTATAAGTGCCCGTCTGAATTACATCACCTACCGCAAATTGGTCCTCCAAAATAATAAAGAACCCTGTAATAACATCCTTCACCAGACTTTGTGCTCCAAAACCTACTGCTAAACCAAGCACACCCGCTCCGGCCAACAAAGGTGCCAAATCGAAGTGGAACTCTGAAAGAACGAGCATGATCATCACAAAATTACAGATAACCGTGACTACATTTTTCATCAATTCCCCTACCGTAGTAAACCTTCGTGTGTTAGACAGAATTCTGCCTCCGGTTTTACGTTCAAGCGAACGATCAATAATATTAGAAACAATTTTAATAATAACCCTAGTTAAGAGAAAAATAATAAGAATTCGCAGACCCGCAAATAAGACATTCGCCCACATATCAGCATCGGTAAACAAATTCCACACCTTATCTTTAAACCGCAAAGCATTTTTCACCGCATCATCGGGAGTAGTCGCCTCCAATATCCACCTATTCATATCGTGTATTCCTCCCTACCTCTCAAATCAGTATGTAGTTCTCGTTGTGTTTTCCGTAAATACCGCGTATTTCGATATTCTGTTCCGTTACGATCTTCTGCACCTCTCCCAGCGCACTTTGATCAAACTGAATCGATATCGCACACCCTGCCGTGATCTCTTTCGGGGTTGGAAATATATCAATTTCAATTTCTGCATACTCAAGTAGCATTTCAGCACGAAGCGCCTGCTGGGTAGAGTCAAACGCGATCAACATCTCTTCCTGCATATACGTTACGCCTCCCATAGGTTTATCGTCCTATCTCTTGCCGCTGTAGTATAAAACCCCTCTTCTATCCATATACTAGATACCATCAAATAGAATCAGCTTCAGAAAGGAAGATGGTATGAATTTTTCATCGAAGGCTACATCAGCGCAAGAAACGTCCTGTTTAAAAATATCACATACAGATCCCAATATCTATTCTGCGATCACCCACCGACTACTTTTCCACTTCGCACGCACACGTCCGGAGACACAGATTGTCGTCATTTGTGTGGGTACCGATCGATCCACAGGAGATTCTCTTGGTCCTCTTGTTGGCACTGCATTGTCACGTTTTCATAGTCCGCTATTTCATTTATATGGAACACTTGAAGATCCTGTTCATGCCGTTANNTTGAGGAAACTTTAACCTTAATCAATGAAAGATATAGCAATCCCTTTGTCATCGGTATAGATGCTTGTTTAGGTCACTCTACTAGTGTTGGCTGTATCCAAGTTGTTGAAGGACCTCTAAGACCTGGCGCTGGCGTAAATAAACAATTGCCGCCGGTAGGTGATATCCACTTGACTGGAATCGTTAATGTCGGCGGCTTTATGGAGTATTTTGTATTGCAGAACACGCGATTAAGTTTAGTGATGCGATTATCTGATATTATTGCAACGAGTCTATATTCAGCCTTAAAGCAATGGAATCTTCATGCTAGGTCCGCTGCAACGCGAGAGTAACGACTTCTTTTTCTTCAGGTGATAGCACATATTGTGATTCACCATTCTGCATAGGTTTAGAGTAAATGTAAGAATTCTCACGATTATGAAGACTGGTTAATACAATACCACTGCTATTGTCATCCAGTATAGCGACTGAAAAGCTCAAATCATTGCCACGTTCACCAAAAGCATTATAACGCTTCAGCGCAATATTAGACTTCATGCCACGCATTCTAGTTTGAGTAGCTTCTAGTACGACTTTTTGCTCGCGTTGTTCTTCTTCCAATATGTCGCTTTGGTTCTTCAGATCAATCAGAAGGCCTTCCAGATCCTCCACACCGCTTCCAGCCATCATGGCCTCATACTTACGCCGCATAGTGCGTAACTTAGCCCCCTGGGCGATCACAGTGATTATCAGCACCAACATTATTACTGTAAAAGCAAATACAAACCACTGCAACTGCTCACTAACTAATTGATTTAATTCAGACATGAATGGACCATCCTTTTTATTTATCTGCTGCGGGCATTGCCATATAAGTCATCCATAGCAGCCAGCATTCTGCTTATATTATGCTCTGTCGTATCTACACCTACACTCGCCCGAACAGCACCACTCTCTAGCGTATCAACAGCTTTATGTGCCAAAGGGGTGCAATGCATGCCCGCTCTTACCGCTATTTTATAATCACGATCTAGACGGTGAGCGATATTTGCTGACTCTTCTCCATCCACCACAAACGATACAATACCTGTTCTCGGAGCGCCTAGAGAGGGTCCTAATAGTCTAATGCTCGGGATGTGGGACAAACCCTCCATCAGTCTTTGAGTTAACGCCCACTCTCTCTCATGAATAACGCTCGTCCCTAAAGATTGTACCTTTTGAACACCTNNCGCTTCATACCGATCTGGACGAACAGAGGGCTGTTCACTATTTTCCGATTGACTACCAGTTCCTCCATGCATCAGGGGTTCAAGGTCCAATTCAGGTGATATATAAAGTCCGCCGGTTCCTTGTGGTCCAAGTAGTCCTTTATGCCCCGGAAATGCCAACAAGTCTATATTCATTTTTTTAACATCAATATCAATTGAACCTGCGCTTTGAGCAGCATCCACCAGAAATACAGCACCATGCGATTTAACGATATCGCCAATATCGCCAATAGGCAGTATGCTTCCAAGTAAGTTGGAGCTGTGATTGCAAATCACCATTTTGGTGTTTGGCTGAAAAGCATTTTCGAGTTCTTGTAAATCCAATTGCCCTTCATGATCCACTTTTAAATAGTCAACTTTTACCCCTAGTGTCTTACGCAAGTATTCCAGCGGCCGTCTCACAGAATTGTGTTCTGTCATCGTTGAAATCACGTGATCTCCCGCTTTAAGCGTCCCTCTGATCGCCATATTCAAACTCATCGTAGTATTATGGGTAAAAGCTATATCTTGCGCATTAGATACACCAAACAATCCAGCCAGTACACTCCGCGTCCTTACTAATACTCGACCGCTTCCTATCGCTAGTGAGTGATTACCTCTGCCAGCATTTGCTCCTGACTGCAGAGCATCCATCATCGCAGTTGCAACCTCTGGTGGTTTAGGCCAAGAGGTTGCAGCGTGATCCAGATATACGAAGTCTTCCATAACCCCGCTCCTCGTCTAATACCCTTTTTAGTCAACTTATCCAAAAAAACATACCCCTAATTATCCGATTAAGGATATCTCAGGATATGTTCTTGGCATAGATACCCATTTAGTTACCCAATAATTCCAACAATCTTTCTAAATCCTGAGCACTGTAGTAATTCAGTTCAATCTTCCCTTTTTCCTTACCCTGTTTTATTTTCACCGTTGTTTTAAAACGTTCACGCAATACTTCCTCTACATTATCAATATAGGGATCACGTTTAACAACTTTGACTTTAACTCCATTAGTAGGTTTTCGGTCCAAGTTCTTCACTGTTTCTTCTAGTTCTCTTACACTCCACTGTTGTTCCACGCATTGTTCTGCCAGTTGTTTAATTACTTCTGGATCCTTCAAAGCAACAATTGCCCGTGCATGCCCCATTGTCATTGTTCCACGTGAAACATATTCTTTTACTTCTTCAGGTAAAGAAAGCAATCTCAGGAAATTGGCGATGTGTGATCTGGACTTTCCTACCTTAAGCGAGAGTTCTTCTTGCGTGAGTGAAAACTGATCCATTAGACCTTGGTAAGCCACCGCAATTTCCATTGCATTTAAGTTCTCACGTTCCAAGTTCTCGATTAACGCTATCTCCATGACCTGTNNTCTAACGACTGCTGGAATTGTAGCTTTACCACAATATTGCGAGGCACGGAATCTGCGTTCGCCGGCAATGATCTCATACCCCTTCAATACGCTACGAACAATGATCGGCTGAATCACGCCATGTTGTCTAATAGATTCCGCTAGTTCTTGAATGGCCTCTTCATTAAAATCTTTGCGTGGTTGATATGGATTAGCCCGAAGTTGAGCTAAAGGGATCTCAACCACCTTATCATCTTCATTAANNTAATTGATAAAGAAGGGATTAGCGCATCCAGACCTTTCCCTAAACGTTTACTCATAAGAAATCACTTCCTTTGCCAACTCTAAATACACTTCTGCTCCTTTAGAGCGAGGATCATAAGTAATAATGGATTGCCCATGTGACGGCGCTTCACTTAACCGGACATTCCGAGGAATAATCGTTCTATATACTTTTTCTTGGAAATACTTCTTAACCTCTTCTATCACTTGAATTCCCAGATTGGTCCGGGCATCAAGCATTGTCAATAATACTCCCTCTATCTTCAGATGCGGGTTGAGATTTTTTTGCATCAGACGAACGGTGTTTAAAAGCTGACTCAAGCCCTCAAGCGCATAATACTCACACTGGATCGGGATGATTACCGAATCCGCTGCAGTAAGGGAATTGATTGTTAAAATACCAAGTGAAGGAGGACAATCGATGATAATATAATCATAATTGTTTTTAACCGCATTCAGCGCCTTTTTTAGCTTTAGCTCTCTGGAAATCGTCGATACCAACTCGATTTCCGCTCCCGCTAATTGAATGGTCGCCGGAATGATATGCAGTCCTTCATTTTGAGTTTCCAGTATGGTTTCTAGAGGGTTTACCTCATTTATAAGAATGTCATATATACAATTCGCCACGTCCGCCTTGTTGACGCCAACGCCGCTAGTAGTGTTACCTTGAGGATCGATATCAACTAGAAGCACTCTTTTTCCTAATGTAGCCATACCGGCACCTAGGTTCACGGAGGTTGTTGTTTTACCGACACCGCCTTTTTGATTTGCTATGGCAATAATCTTGGACACTTATTTCANNCGTAGATCGCAAGTACAAATATTCCTGACGCGGATGTAACGTCACACTTTATGAAGAATATAGACAACTATTATATACTGGAACTTTAAATTATAGGCCTAGCCAACACATCCCGGTTCTAGCCACACCAAAGGCGGCCAATCACCTCGAGGCCGCCTTCAGCTTTTGAAACAATTTATCTTTTGGGGATTTGGATTACAATCTCGTAATGGTCACCACGGTCATTTTCTGACGTTTTGATTTCCATCCCTGAGCCTGACACCATATCAATAGATTGACGAATTGTATTAAGAGCTAGACGAACATCCTTGGTATAGGAGACCCGTTTCGATTTTTTAGTTTGTGAGACTTGTTTGTAGAAAGCAATACGAGCTTCTGTTTGTTTAACGTTTAACCCTTTTGCAATGATCTCTGCCAACACTTTCAGTTGCATCTCCACACTATCGAGTGATAATAGTGAACGTGCATGTCTTTCAGAAATCTGACGCTCCATCAAGGCCATCTTAACTTCTTCAGGCAGATTGAGTAAGCGAATCTTATTTGCTATGGTAGACTGACTTTTACCTAATCGTTGTGCCAAGCTTTCTTGCGTCAATTGATGAAGATCAATTAACTTTTGATAAGCAACAGCTTCTTCAATAGAGGTCAAGCCTTCACGCTGTAAGTTTTCTATAAGCGCAATAGATGCGGCCTGTGAATCATTGAATTCACGAA
>DOJM01000012.1:3889-8428 GCA_003529225.1 Paenibacillus sp. | reverse complement strand
GTTCGGACTGATCGTTCCGTTTTCCCCCGCGCTCGCAGTGATCGTGTTACTGTTCTCACCAATCTCTCCGTTCTCCGTGAGATTATAGAGCTCAAGCTCATACATAGCGTACATGCCCCATGTCATATAGTTCGCATCGTTTATCTTTATTCTGAGCTTTAGCGCATCTCGTACTTCAGGAATATTGGCAAAGGTATGCTCCATAACGCCGTCATCTTTGCTGCTTTTCCATTGGATGGGTACCCCCTGTGCTATGGTTTCAAAGTTTATTCCGTCTGTAGAAGCCTGAACATCGATATTGGAAATACCCTGAATTAATCCAGATGTCGTAGCCATGACGATGGTGTTAAAGGTTTGCGGTTGTTCCCAAGTAAGATTAATCTCATGCGGAAACGGATGTTCGTTATTGTAGCCTCGCGAACTCGCGAACATGGTATAAATAATACCGTCAACCATTTTTTTGGCACTATAGTCCTCGCCTTCACGTTCTGCCGTTGCTGTAATCTCAGAATAGCTTCTGGCAATATTGGTACCTAGCCCATCCTCATTTCCTTTGAGAAAATTCAACGTGTAGAGCTTTGTAGTTGTCCCGTCGCTTGCAGTGGACCTGATATGAATTACGCTTTTCCCGACTGGAATGTCAAAAGTCTGCGCTGTGTTATTGGCGACAGTCTTTCCGGTGACCTGCAAGGTACCCGCTCCGTCCGAAAGTGTTGGCGTTATCTCGATGGAGTTTAGATCATTCGGGATCATTACTGAGTAGGTCATCGTACTATTGTCAAATGTAAAAGTAGGAACATTAGGGATTGTTAAATTACTAAGCGTTCCGTCTGCTGTAGGGTGAATCTCTCCGTTGTCTGGAAGATTATAAAGCTCAAGCTCATATAGCGCGTATATGCCCCAATACGTATTGTTAGCGTCATTGACCCGTATTCTCAGCTTCAGTGCGTCATTAACTGTAGGGATATTCGCATATGCGTATTCCATCTTGTTGTCGTCTGTGCTGCTAAACCATTGAATCGGTACCCTCTTTGCAAAGGTGGTCCAATTCGTTCCATCTGATGTAGCCTCAATATCAATATCCGTTATCCCCTGTAATAAGCCTGATGGCGTGGCCATGACCATCGTATTAAAGGTCTTTTGTTGAGTCCAAGTCAGATTGATCTCATGTGGGAATGGCACAATGCTCGTATACCCGCTTATACTAGCAAACATGGAACCGTAACTTCCATCAACCATATTAGCCACACCATAGCCACTGCTGCCTCCCCTATCAGCTGTTGCTGTAATCGCTGAATAACTTCTCGCAATATTGGTGGTCGGTTGATTTACATTGCCTTTGAGAAAGTTTAAAGTATACATTCTCGAGGTTTCCCCATCACTTGCGGTAGAGCGAATAAGGATCTTACTTTTGCCAGTAGGGATGTTGAATGTAAGCCTCTCACCGCTGCGGTAAGGTAACCCGTTGATTTCCAGGGTGCCATTTGCATCCGTAAGTGTTGGCGTAATCGTGATCACATCTACATCGCTCGGAATAATGGCCTGGTAATTGATATTGTTTTTATTAAAAATAACCGACGGCATGTTAGTCATTTCCAAACTTTGCAGCGTTCCGTCATAGAGCTCCTGTCCTTCATACATGCNNCAACGAATAGGTTTTTGTTCTCCAGATTCACTACCTTGATCGTATGCTTGCCTGCTGACAAGTTATGATTGCTGTATACCGATATCGAATCGAGTTGAACTTTTTCATATAGGTCTATAATCACTGGCGCGGAATCGTCGATGGATACGGAAATTTTACCAGAGCCTTCATTTTTCTCCGCGATAAGATCGATGCCAGCCCCTGTAAAAGTATAGGTCAATTCATCATCCGCTTTTAACGTGCCTTGAACGCCTCCCATATAAGCGTATTTCCGGCTTTTTGCAAACCATTCACCATCAAAAGTGATCTCACCGGTCGCGTTATCGGTCATGTAAGTCATAGGTACATCCTGCCCATCGTAGGGACTAGTTGGCACAGGAATTTCACCCAATGTTTCTCCGGCCGCCGCTTTAACCAGATAATCATGAAGCTTGCTGATATATTCAATATCCAGGGTATATTTTCTCGGATCAGATGGGTNNGTCAGTTCGTATTCCTCAAGTCCGTCTCTTTGGGCCTCGTAACGCAGTGAGCTCTTAACCGTCATATGTTCCTTGTCTGGATATACGATCGTAGAATCTCCATAATGAGGGACATACCATACGTTCCATCCCCAATGTAAGTGTCCTTGTACACCTTCTTGACTAAGATTCCAGAATAACAGTCTGCCAGTCAATATGGGCTGCGTCCAGAATCTGTTCAACCACGGAGCCGGATTCGCATCGCAAGTATACACCCATAAGTCTTTGCCTGCCGCCTGCTCCGCTTTATAGAGATTTTTCTTGTCCTGGAAAACCGGTGTTAACGGGACCCACACATCCACATAGGGTTTGATGGTTTCGTTCATCAGAGTACCGGCCGCATCAGCATCCAAAGTCTTGAAATCCGGAACGATTTCTTTTATTTTTCTAGCAATATACGTCATATAGTTTNNCACCATTCGGTTCGTCCTTAGTATGCTGATACCAAGTGAAACCGTTAAGCCAGCCTTTTTCCTCTAAATGATCGTGCAATGCTGTCAAGTAGTTCGTAAGATAAGCGTCTGTAACAGGTAGTGAATCGAATTCAGGTACTGACGTTTTCCACGGATCTTGTGGATTATTATTGTTTGGTCTCTCACTCTGCGGCATTTGTTCTAACGCATGGATCAAGTGAATGTTCGCAAAATGAGTAATTCCTCTATCCATAAAGGTTTGAACATATCGATCGAACAAAGACCAGTCGATATTCTCCGGTATCCCGTCTTTAAAAGACACCATTTTGGTACCCTTTTTGTTTAATAATAAGTCTGTACGAACCCAAATCATGTTCTGGCGATAATCGGTCATGGTCTTGGCGAAATTATCCATAAGCTCAAACCACTCATCGCTGTACGTCTCCACTCCATAATAGTTCTCGCCAACGTCATAACTAGACTGCGTTAAAGGATCATCTACAATCTCAGGTGGATTACCTCCAATCATAAAACCATTCGTCATTGACCATTGATAATTAACGAAATTAGCCTCAGAGGTTGGAGGGATTGCAGCGTTAGCAACTTCGACGTTAATAGGTACTTGATAATCGCCCAAAGTCGATTTCACCGTAACCATACCGTAATAGAGGCCAGGAACAGCATCGGCAGGGACATAATTCGTTATTAAGATGGGCTGAGTTGAATTTGCCGCCACATTTATAGAGGTATCGTTCGAAAGCGGATCGGGAATCTCCGATAAGGGGTAGATTTGCGTGCCTACCAAATCCGGTCGATATTGATTGGGCTGCACGGTATCCTCAAGCACGTATTCTTCAAAATGATAGCTTAAGTTGCTGTTTGAGATCGTATTTCCAGGAGATACAAGATCGGAAAATTCAATTCCTGTAATCTTAAAATCGCTTGTGCCTCTTACAGCAATTTGCTCACTTTCGTATTCGTTTTTGGCTGAAACAAGATCAATGCTGTTGTCAGGATTTGCAGGGATCGTACTGGTCCTATATACGGACTTCAATGCATTAACCACCCACACATCCAGGTTGCTACTGTCAGCATGGACACTAGGCGCATTGACCTGGAAAAATGTACTTACTAGAATCATGAAACAGATCATTGTATACATTGCTCGTTTGAACATAGATCAACCATCCTTTCATATTCATTTAATGTTAGAGCCCAATTAAAGCGCTCACATTATGCATTATAATCTCAATTGAAACCCTGCTAAATAAGAGTATTTTTTGAAATCTAACAGATTTCGATTGTAAATAAGAAGAAACGACGTTGTCGTCTTCTAAAGACGATAAGCGTTTCTTCGAAAAATATAAGGATAAAGTATAACGTGAAGCTTATACTTACTTATATTTCAAGCATAAACGCCTTTGGCGTCCCTATAAGGACGGTAAGCGTTTTGCGAGAAATGATAAGGATAAAGTATAGCGTGAANNGCATAAACGCCTTTGGCGTCCTAATCAGGATGCCAAAGGCGTTTATGCGATCATGAATCTTCTTCTCTGATATGACGATACTGCGGTATGCGTACGATAACGGAAGTGCCAATCCCAGGCTGACTATGAATATTGATCCCGTACTCAGATCCAAATAAGAGCTGTAATCTTTCTTGCACATTTTTAATCCCATAGCCGGAACTTTCATGTTCAAGAATACGCGCGATCATATACGGTTCCATACCGACGCCATTATCCTCCACGACAAAAACAATATCCTCACCCTCGAGACTTGCCCGCAGGATGAGTTTACCTCGCCCCTCCCGNNTGTAAAATAAGATGAATCATTTCAAATTGAAATACCTTGTCGTCGACATCGAATTCTACGTCAAATCTTGAATTGTGCATAGCTAATTGAATATGTATGTATGCTTGAACGTTGGTCCATTCATCTTGAATCGCAATAATCTGCT
>DOJM01000012.1:2440-3825 GCA_003529225.1 Paenibacillus sp. | reverse complement strand
AAGTGGGGATTGATCTGAGCTTGCAGCGCTTTGAGTTCGGCTGACTTTTGCGTGACTTTTGTTTGATATACTTCCGAAATGAGTTGATTAATTTGTTTAAGCATAGAACCGAAACGATCGGTAAGCTGCCCGATTTCATCTTTGGAATTCGTGGATACAACAACCGTAAGATCACCATCTTCCACCATCTTCATTTTGGTGTTTAATTTCTCGATTCCTCTTAACAGCGTCTCTGAGAACAAGAAGATAATGATACTGAGGAAAACCATACAAAGGAGTACAATGATGCCCGTTGCGCTTAAAATATTGCGAATGCCTGTATTGTATTGATTATCGGAAACCAAATAATGCAGTATCCAATCGGTTTGAGGAATTTCTTTGTTTATAACTAAGTAGGATTCGCCACCTAATCTTGCTTTTGAAGTACCACTCCTTGAAAGGGATTGAAGCCCGACATCATCTATCTGCTGGGCATGCTCTGTTAACACGGGCCGATTCTGTTGATTGGTAATAATGATGCTCTTCCCTTCATTCATCTTGCCAATGAAATCACCGAAGATTTTATTGTAATCAAACCTGACGTAAAGTTCAGCACTCACGATTTGAAGATCGATATTGCGAATCACTCGTGTGGCAAACAATTCTCCCTCTTCAAACCACCACTTGGTTGTCTCGCTGCCCTTTGTCGCTAGATACCAATCCTTATCCTTAACTGCTGAAGAAGGAGTAATGAAGTTTCCTAATTCAGATTGCCGATTCTCAGAATACAACATTATCTCATTCATATCCCCAACCATATACATCAAATTAAAAAAAATAGGTTCAATTTTATCATTCAATGTCTTAAATTGAGTATATAAATCCTGATCCGGGTTACTCATCAAATCAATAAGCGCAGGATGGAAAACAATCGATTTCATTGACACCTCCTGCCTCTGAAGACGGTAACTGATCTCTAGTGCAAGCTTCTTTGCCTCATTGTCTGCGCTTTGCTGAATCTGTCTATTCAATGAAGATTTGGAACTTTGGTAGGCATACAAGCCCAGTACAATCGTTGGCAGGAAGATGACAATCACATAAGAAAGCAATAATTTCTGACGCAGGCGGATATTACGAATAAATCTGAGCAGAGTCAGANNCAAGCCGTTATATTGCTTAAACATTAAATTAAAATAGGAAGTATTCGCGAATCCAACGGTACTGGCAATATCAACAACTTTAATCGTTGAATCTCGCAGCAGCTCCTTCGCTCGCTCCATACGAACAGCTGTAATATATTTAACTAGGCTTTGGCCTGTACTTTTTTTAAACAGGAAACTTAAATAACTTGACGATAAAAAGACGCGATTCGCTAAGTAGTCAACCCCAATATCATTTCCGTACTC
>DOJM01000012.1:0-2401 GCA_003529225.1 Paenibacillus sp. | reverse complement strand
AAATGCTCCTGAATTACGGATAAAATGACTTGCCTCAACTCAGCAATTGAATTGCAAAGTGCGATTCGCTCCAAACCTTCCTTTAGTAAACTGCTGCTTTTTTTGCCTTGAAGCTCTACTACTTTTTTCAATATTTCTGTAAATAAAAGTTTGGCATACATAGAACTAAAGCGCTTACTATTTCGCATACCCGCAATGAGATACTCTATCTGATGCTCGAGTGTACGATATTCATTTCGTGCAATGGAAGTATAAATCTCCTTAAGCATAAGCTCTAACGATTCGTCGTCTACATGGTCATGAACGCTTTCGGCATCTTTGCAACAAACGACACTTCTATCCATAAAAAACCGAAAATTCATTAACTCTTCCATTTGGGTGAACTCGTCATGAAGCCCCTCTAGCTTATCTACCGGACTACCGACAATAATTAAACATCGCCGGTCGAAGCGAGTCTCCAGCCATTCTTTAACCTTTTCTCCATAAGTCATAAGCTCTTGCCCGTTATCACTGTTCTTTGAAGCGGGATCTATAACGACGAGCATAATACATTGGTACTCATTCATATTTAATAGCAGTATCTCATGTTTACTAGTCGATTGAAGAAATTCAAACGCTTCTGTATGATGTTGATCAAAAAAGTGATTTTGCAATCCAATCATAATCAAATACATCCGCTTATTTTCCAGATGATTTAGGCCAGCAAAAGCTGCCCGTTCCTCGTAATGGACGTCACTCTCACGACCTTGAAGGAGATCAAATAGGAGCTTTTCTTTCTCATACGCCACTCCTTTATGAAAGCCTTTTATCAGCAGCTCGTCCTTCTCTCTCTGAAGTCGTTCGTCATCTAGTATAGCGATTATGGATTGGAATATTTTGAGAAATTCCTTCACATCGATCGGCTTCAGCATATAACTAACCGTTCCAAGTTGAATCGCTTTTTGTGCATATTCAAATTCTCCATAAGCACTGTAAATAAGCACCTTAATATCCGGAATGACTATCTTTGCCTGCTTGATTAACTCTAGACCGTCCATGAATGGCATGCGAATATCCGTGAATAACAGATCTACATGATGGCCCCTTATATATTCCAGTGCCACTTCCCCATCGTTGGCCTGAGCAACAGAAAAAGGTAGAGCATGCTTCTGAATAAGCCATTCAATCGCATCGATTTCGGCTTGTTGATCATCGACTACTAGAATATGATACATATTTTCCTCCTATCCGTTCATCCGGCGGTATTTACTCGCTTCCAGAGGATACTCACTACAAACCAAAGCATAGCACACTAGGCATTCCTATTCATACCATGTTACATTAACCACATGATTTGGTTTCTATTGTCAGATGGATTCTGTTAGATTTCGAAAAAATCTGTTATTTCGATGGAAATGGNNTACCGAAAAACAAATTTTCTAAATTTGGGAGGTCTTTGTATGAAGAGAACGTGGTTAGTTCCCACTACCGCTTTACTCACTTTGTCAATTCTATTTACAGGCTGCAGTTCGAACAGTACAAACAACAGCAGCGCTAAGGAAAGTGCAACACCGAATGATACAAAGACACCGGAAGAATCAAAGGATCCAGAAGCGGTAAAGAAAGTGAAGGTCAGATTATCGTATTGGAACAAAGAAGACAGTGTAAAGGCACTTCTGCAATTATTCAAAGATAAACTTCCCGATATAGATGTGGAGTATCAGTTCATCGATAACAAGACTTACGTAGATGTCATCAAGACACAGCTTGCAGCAGGCGAAGGTCCTGACATTATAGGTGGAGTAATCGACGCAAATACCGTCAAGACAGGGTATTTCGAAGATTTAACAGAACGTTATGCCAGCAAGTATTATGAAACCGGCACGTCCACCGCAACATTTGATAATAAACTGTACGGGTTGCCGCAAGCTAGTTGGTTTAATGGGGTTTACTATAATGTTGATTTATTTGCCAAATATGACCTAAAAATACCAACAACGCTGGATGAGTACTTCCAAGTAGCAGACGTGCTGAAGAAAAATGGAATTAAACCCCAAGCGATCGGTCTAAAAAACCCTAACGTAGCAGGCCAGTCCTTCCTTGGTTTAGCACTCAATGATTTTATCGGCACAACAGAAGGAAAGAAGTGGAACGATGATTTTGGCAAAGGAAACTCAAAAATGGTCGATGCGCTGGAGCCTGCTTTGACGACATGGACCGAATACTTGAAACACGGTGTCTTCACCAAGGATATGCTTGGGCTTGAAGAAGAACAAGCGATTGACGAATTTACAAGCGGTAAGGCAGCGATGTTCCAAGCAGGACCTTGGTATATGGAAACCTTTAAGCAAAAGGCACCTGACATGAAGATTGATATGTTCCCGAACCTGGGTACAAAAGGCGGCCCGGGTTGGATGGTCGG
>DOJM01000518.1:279-4159 GCA_003529225.1 Paenibacillus sp. | reverse complement strand
GGAGGTTTTATTGGTCAATTGTTCTTGCAGCTCGTAAAAGCTGCGGGTGTTAAAGGGATCATTGTCAGTGAGCCTGAAGTGTTCAAACATGACCGATTAGTTGAATTAGGTGCGGATGAAGCCGTATCTCCTGCAGCAGAAGGCGTGATGGAAGCTCTCCATCATCAATTTGATATTGTCATCGAATGTGTTGGCCGTGCAGATTCCATGGAACTGGCGGTTAAGGCATCACGTAAGGGTGGACAAGTCTTAATGTTTGGAGTTGCTTCCCCGGACACGTTGATTCAAGTCTCACCATTCGAAATTTTTACAAAAGAGTTGAACATCATGGGTTCTTTCATTAATCCGTATACCCATGAGGAATCGATTGCGTTAATTGAGAAGGGGATCGTTCAGATTGAGTCGTTGATTAGCCATCAGTTTTCGCTGAAAGATATGCCGGAAGTCATGGAAGAGTATTCGAAACTGCGTGTTTCTAAAGGGGTTATTGTGCACGAGAGGTAGTATTAAATCATAGTAAGCGTACAACAACGATGACTATTGGCTATTTGCCATACGTCATCGTTTTTTTGTGGGCAAAAACTAGCTACGACGAGGTCGCTCTTTAGAAAATATTGAAATTAATATTCAGTTAAGAATCCCTTCACTATCCGTTTACGATTCAGAGTTAGAGTTAAAGGAGGCCATGAGAAAAAGGAGCTTTGTCATGAACACAGATCCTAAAGTACTTATTGTTACTTCTGCATTTGGAGATGGGCATATGAAAGTGGCTGAGGCCATCGAACATTCATTTAGACGTCGGGGGATTAGTCGGATTACAACCCTGGATCTATTCGCTGCAGTCCACCCTACCTTGAATGGGCTATCCCGAAGATTCTATTTAAACAACACGGGGTATACGCAAGAATTATATGGATTCTTGTACACAATGACGAGCAAGATGAGGCCAGAGCAGTTCATGGGTAGACTCATCCATTCTATGGGCAAACGAAAAGTACAAAGGATCATCGACGAGATAGAGCCGGATATTATTATTCATACCTTTCCTTATTTGGCCGCTGCTGAGCTAGCTTCAACAACAGGAAGTCGAATACCTCTGTTCACGGTTATGACAGATTACGTAGTTCATGGCAGATGNNGCGGCTCTGATGTCAGCAGGGATCGCTGAAGAGAAGCTTGTGGTCAGTGGAATTCCTATTCGCGAGGCTTTTGAACAGACTCAGGATCGTGAAGTGCTTTTATGTAAACATGGGTTAAACGGAAATCGTCAATATCTATTACTAGCGGCAGGAGCTTACGGCGTATTAAGTGACATTGGCGGTTTAATAAAACGAGTACTGCTTCAATCAAGCTTCGATGTCATCGTATTGTGCGGGAATAATCATAAGCTTCGAGCAGCTACGGGGGAACTTTTTCAAGAGAACCCTCGAGTTCACATTTTGGGATATACCGAAGAAATGCAAGAGCTGATGTGCATAGCTTCCTGTCTATTGACCAAAGCAGGCGGGATTACCTTGACTGAGGCGATGGCTCAAACACTTCCAGTTATCGTCTATCGACCACTCCCCGGTCAGGAGGCAGGCAATGCAGAATGGTTATCTGGGCACCATTTGATAGAGATTGCACGAAATGAGGAGCAGGTAGTAGAGCAGCTTCATCGATTGGAGGAGCATATGGCGTACAGAGATGAAAGGGAACAGCATATGAAGGTCTTTTCGCGGAGATCAGCCTCGGATGCTATCGTTACCGAAGCTTTAGAGGCTATTAAATTGCGTCAGCCCTCTGTTCCCGCAGCAAAATCCATGCTTGTTGAAGGGCAGGCGAAGACGATTCATGGATATTATTAGGAAGAAAGAAAGACAACAGCAGACGTTTACCCGCCTCGCAATGATTCTCTTTTTTATAGAGTGGATAAGAGGGGCTGTCCTAATCACGTTCTTACCCACTTATATATTGACGAGCTGGGGGCTTACAACGTCAGTAGTTGGCATTGCAGTCTCCGTACACTATTTAACGGACAGCTTGATCAAAAGCTTCATCGGCTATCTCTTGGATAGATATCCTGGGCGTACCGTGCTTCATGGAGGGTTCTTTCTTGGGTTCATTGGACTGTTATTGATGGTGACAACGCATAGTCCGTGGATGCTTATTGTAGCCTCTGCTTGCTTGGGTGCTGGATTCTCACCGATCTGGATCCTATGTATGAGCCAGGTATCAGAGGAAAAACGAGCACAACAGATGGGAACCTTGTACGTATACTGGATGGCTGGCCTAGGTCTGGGTCCCGTAATGATGAATTTGTTAATTGGTGGTGGGCTGTCACTGTCCCTTGCTGTCATTGGATTATTTTTCGTAGCGGGCTGGATCATGGTAGGACTTGTAAAGATGAACAAGGTCTCAGTGCAGAGTGTGAATATATCCGTAGGTGAGCAGTTTGTATCTCTATGGAACAAAGTAAAGAAGGGAGGATTTCTGGTCCCTGGCATGCTGCTGCAGACTACAGCGGGCGGGATACTAGTCCCTTTTCTAACAAGCTTTGCTATTTCGCATCTGGGTCTGTCCCATTCTCAGCTGTCTATCGTGTTATTTATGGGAGGGGCAGGTGTAGTTCTATTTCTTGTGCCCATGGGAAAATGGTTTGATCAAGTCGGAGGAAGGTGGTTCCTTGTCATTGGGTTCGGCGTATTTGCGGTTGCCTTGTTCGGCTTAACTTCTATTAATTCCTTCTCCGCCGCCATTGGGCTATCGCTTTTGCTGGGGTGTGCTTATGCTGCTTTGCTTCCCTCTTGGAATGCTCTAATGGCCAGTTACATTCCCGAAGATTCCGTAGGGATCAGCTGGGGACTATTGTTTTCCATAGAGGGTTTAGGAGTGGTTATTGGTCCGCTAATTGGAGGCTGGCTGGGAAGCTCAGGAAATCAATTGCTGCCTTTTCAAGTCAGTGCCTGTTTGTTTGGATTGATTAGTGTAGTTTACTTGCTATCCCCCGCCCGGTTATTTATTCACAGAAACTGAGGGATAGAGAAGCTTCCAAATGTATCGTAGTTAAGATTTATTTAATAGACTCTTCACAACTCCTGCAACTCCCCTGACTTCCGGCGCCGCCGACTCATGAATACCAAAGACAATGCAATGATCGTGAGAATAATCCCAAGTACTTGAAATCCTTCAAAGCTGAACTTGCCTCTCATTATGATGCCTATCAACAAGGAAGAGAGAATGGTTCCCAAATATCTTGAAGTATTAAATAAACCGGATGCTACGCCGATCATTTCCTTGGGCGAACTTTGGAACANNGAATGCAGCCAAAGCCAGGCACACGCTAATAACCGGTGAAGATTGATTCAATGTCACGAGCCATACCGATCCCGCAGTCATCAATATTGCAGACACTAGTAGTGCCGGTCCTGGTCCGGATTTATCGATCCATCGTCCTGCTATTGGAGAAGTAACTAGAGAGCATAGGCCTAAGGTTAGCATAAGTATCCCTGTTTGATCCTCGCTGACCTGGCGAACCATTTGCAAGTAGGACGGAACTCCGAAAAAGAGTGAGTAAAAGAGTACGTTAACGAGCATGAATTCCACATTAACCCATGTCATTGCAGGATATTTGGCGAATGTGCGTAAAGGGATAAAGGGCGAAGTCGCTTTTAACTCATGTCGTACGAACACCCCTAGCAGAGCGAGTCCTATCAGTGAAACAATGATATTTCCTAAGGCAATGTGTCCAGATGATTTTGCTGAGAGCAATCCAATGAGTAGGGCAACCAGACCCATTGTGAAGAGCAGGATCCCTGATCCATCTATCCAATCGAACCATTTACGAAGGGACGTGCCCGGTGCAACGGTTAATGACGAGTTTTCCTTAGGGATATTTCTC
>DOJM01000518.1:0-180 GCA_003529225.1 Paenibacillus sp. | reverse complement strand
TGTATGATACCCCCGCCAATAAAGGGTCCAATGGCTGCCGCACCGGATAGGAAGATGGACAAAACAGACAGCGCTGTCGCTTGTTTTTCCGTTACATGAATTCGCACTATAGCCATCCCAACGGCAACCATCATGCTTGTTCCAATGGCTTGCACAATGCGGAACACGATGAGCCACGCG
>DOJM01000339.1:7775-15472 GCA_003529225.1 Paenibacillus sp. | reverse complement strand
TACTTCATATGGCCTGGAATCCGTATTAATACCTAACAATGTTTCGGATGGTGGTGTAACAGGCCTAAGTATCGTTGGCTCACAGCTGTTTGGATTACCGTTAGGGCTGCTAATTGTTATAATTAACATCCCTTTTGTTTGGTTAGGATATAAGCAAATTGGTAAAAGCTTTGCTATTTATTCGATTATCGGTATTGCCTCACTAGCTATTGGTACAAGCCTTATGCACCATGTGCCAACGATTATTGAAGGAGATACATTGTTAATTACTGTTGTGGGCGGGATTATCATCGGTTTTGGTATGGGTTTAGCGTTACGTAATGGTGGGGCGTTAGATGGGATCGACATGTTTNNTAATCTTATTCCTAAACATGTTTGTCTTTATTGTTGTTTCAACTGCATTTGGGCTACAAGGGGCGATTCTATCCGCACTTGCTTATTTTATTGCTTCTAAAGTAATACATATTGTTGAAGAAGGTTTAAGTGGTTCTAAAACCTTTAAAATTATCACCGTTCAACCGGAAATTATGGTGGAAACGATCCGTGACCGATTGGGACGTGGAGCAACCTATACTGATGCATACGGTGGTTACTCCAATGAACAATTCAAAGAAATCACCTGTGTAATTAACCGTCTGGAAGAAAGCAAAATCAAGGAAATCATTCATGAAATTGACCCTAACGCTTTTGTTGTAGTATATGATGTAGCAGAAGTTAAGGGCGGTAATTTCAAAAAGCATAATATTCATTGATTACTATCCTGAAGTGTCATCTGCTCAAGTGTTTGACAAATGCATAAAATGTAACTATTATTGTTGCATCTGATTAATGCACTTGTTGCTAGCAGGGTAGTATGGCAAAAGGAGAGATTTATAGTGAACATCAGCACCCGATTTGCGGTAGCCATTCATATATTAACGTTAATTGACAGTAATAAAGAGGGCAAAAGCACCTCGGAGTNNGCTGCAAAAAGCAGGACTGGTAACAGCCCGCCCTGGAGTCGCAGGAGCCTCGCTTTCACGTGGTAGCGCTGAGATTACACTACTTCAGATTTATAAGGCAGTAAACGCGGTGGAGGAGGATTCGTTGTTCTCGGTTCATGAGCACCCTAACCCGGATTGTCCAGTCGGCAAAAATATAGCCGGCGCCATTGTACCGGTATTCTCGCTCGCGCAAAAGGCGATGGAGAATGTCCTTCAGGAGGTTACTTTGGAGCAGATTGTGAATGAAATGCCTGAGATATAACCATTCCATATCGCAACGTAGAATGAAGACTACAACATGTGCTAACGTGATTGTGGTCTTTTTTATTGGAAACATATCACAAGGCTTCCAATGGCTCGGGTCAGGAGAGTAGTGACTCAAAGAAGGGAAGTAGGGCGTAATCATAGAATCTGTATTTAGAAGTCAGAAAACAGATCATACTTCATATAGGGAAAATCTAAGATGCTGAAGTGGGAAAATGAACGGAGGATTTACAGTGGAACAAATCGCATTAATCTCAGATATTCATGGAAATATCCCGGCTTTGACAGCCGTATTAGAGGATATTAAGCGGCGTGGAATTAGCAGGATATTTTGCCTAGGGGATATTGTTGGAAAAGGACCAAATTCAGATCTAGCCGTTGATATCATTAAGAACAATTGTGAAATCAGTGTTATGGGAAACTGGGATGATTTAATGAATCAGGATGTTGATTTTGAAATGGCCCGGTGGAGTCGGAATTTGTTAGGTAAAGACCGCCTTGCTTATTTAGGTACATTACCATTCTCAATTGAGTTTATGATGAGTGGTAAGTTTATCCGATTATTTCATGCTTCACCGCGAAGCTACTATGAACGGATTCAGCCTTGGGACGATTATGATAAGCGACTGTCTATGTTTGGTTGTTCTGATCTCTGCCAGGAGAAGCGACAAGCGGATATCGTAGGTTATGGGGACATTCACAATGCTTTTATAGAACATTTGGAAGGGAAAACTTTATTTAATGTAGGCAGCGTGGGGAATCCTCTTGATGTCACTCAGGCATCTTATGTGATTTTGGAGGGGGAATATGGAGGCCTGACAACAGCATCTTTGAATATACAATTTGTAAGAGTTCCTTATGATATTGAGCTAGCCATTCAACAAGCTATAGATGCGGTTATGCCAGCTACAGAGCCCTATATTCGAGAGCTTAGAACTGCGCAGTACAGAGGGAATGTACGGGGATAAAGAACGAGNNATAAGCTTGTAGCGTTGCATTAGGTCAGAAAGGGATGACCCTTATGAAAATAGTTAGTGCATTTGAGCATTATGAATCTTTGATGGTTGAGGGAAATGATCCAGCACAAGATCCTCCCATTGGACAGGCATATATGAGTCAGTGGGATGGACCTCTTTTTTTCGATGGACTGAAGGGTAACGATAAAAGGATATTAGAGATTGGAATTGGAACAGGAAGAGTTGCTAAATCGGTCTTAGGTCTGGGATGTCGGTTTCTTACAGGAATTGATATCTCACCAAAAACACTAGTAAGAGCAGACTTAAATCTTAGAAATTTTTCCAATAAAGAACTTTTGCTAGCTGATATTTGCGAGTTCGTACGTCCTAATACTTTTGATGCGGCTTATAGTGTATTAACTTTTCTGCATGTAGAGGATAAGGAGCAGGCATTAAGGAATATTTATGCTTCACTCCAACCTAATGGAACTTTTATGTTATCTGTTAGCAAGGATGAAGAGTGGTTTGATTTCAATGATAGAAGAGTCATGTTAAATCCGGCCGATGTGGATGAATATGTATGGCTTTTTAACAAAACGGGATTTCATATCGAATGGGTAAAAGAAACGGAAAGTCGAACTGCAACCCTAATCCATGCCATCAAAAAGTAACGGAGGGAACGAATTGAAGCTTAGTCATGTATTTGAGCAATTCCCTATTTTGGAAACCGAGCAACTCACACTGAAAAAGATTGAAGTAAGTAATCTTGATGAGGTATTTGGAATTTATAGCAATGATCAAGTGTTTGAGTACTGCGGAATTATTCCGAAACATAATAAAGATACAGTAAAGAATATGATCGGGCATTTCGAACGTGATTTTAATAAAGGGTTAAGAGTGAAATGGGGGATTTTCCGCAAGAATAACCCGTACATACTGCTAGGTATCATCGAAGCTATGGATTTTAATCAAAAAGTGGATATGGTCACGATTGGCTATTTCTTGGCGGAGTCTTATTGGGGAAAAGGGATTGCGACTCAGGCCGTTGAAGCGGTGAAAAAATATTTATTTGAGACGGCAGAGGTCAATCGAATCCAAGCTGAAATCATGCCTTTTAACGAGCGGTCCAAGCGGGTCCTTTTGAAAAGTGGCTTTATGAAAGAGGGGACGTTAAGACAAGCCCATGTATGGTCAGGTAAAGGGCTCATTGATTTGGAGATTTACAGCATTCTTGCAGAGGAATACGGAAAGGGAGAAAACAGATCCTAGTGAAAGTAGGGGGAATTATGGGGACTATCGTGGTAATCGGTGGGGGAGAGCTAATCGATCTAGAAACGCTTGAAATGGATCGTGAAGTTGTGAAGTTGACCCAGAAAGCTAATCCGAAAGCATTATTTATTCCAACAGCTAGTAGTGATGCACCAGGTTATTGTGATACGTTCAACAAAGTGTACGGCGAGATTCTAGGATGTGAAACAAGTCATTTATTGCTTGTGAGCCAAACCTATACCCATGAAGAAATCGCAGAGTTAATTATATCCGCTGATCTGATTTATGTTGGTGGAGGTTATACCCGAAAGATGCTGGAGATTTGGAAAAATACCGGCGTAGATGCTCTTCTAAAAGAAGCGTACAACTCGGGGACTATTTTGGCAGGGCTGAGCGCAGGTTCCATTTGCTGGTTTGAATATGGGCATAGTGACTCTGAAGCGTTCGACGACCAAGGGAACTGGCAGTATATTAAGCTTGAAGCGATGGGAATTCTGCCAGGTATTCATTGTCCACATTATGATGAGGATATTCGGGTTGAAGATTTTTCACGTATGGTTAAAGGTGGGGGTATACCCGGAATTGCAGTGGATAATAACTGTGCCATCATCTACAAGGATAATGAATATAAGGTGATGTCGACCAGAGAAGAAGCTAAAGCCTACCGTGTGATGGACTCGGAGCAAGGTGTTGTCGTTACTCAAATCGAAGAACACCCAAGCTACAGACCTCTCCATGAATTGTATAGTGCGTTATGATGGTGGTGACTTATGAAATCTAATCAAATCTATATAGTCCTAGCTAGTTTTATTCTAGGGGTTTCATTTATTATCGGATGTTCATTAACTAATGGCGATAAAGAGTTGGAAGTTGATCAAGACCAGACGCCATCCATAGTAACGGCTGATAAGCTTTTGATGGATATTAAAGAGACGGCCTTATACTTAAATCTGACTGAAGATCAAGTGATGAATATTATTACAACCGAGCATAGTAAGTCTGGTACTTTTCCTGGAACTCCTTTTCCTTATATAAATGTAGACAATAAATATCTTTTTAACAAAGACTTATTATCAAATTGGGTTGCGGAAGCTTCCTTAAATAGGAGGGTTTATCTGAAGGGACAAACGAAATAAGGTTTTACTCGGATAAGGAAGGTGCTCACTATTAAATTACTGTTTGTCTGCAGCCAGAATCGCTGGCGGAGTCTAACTGCGGAGAAGATATTTCAAGGAATCGATGGTCATGAAGTGAGATCTGCTGGAACAGAGGATCATGCCAGAATCAAAATTTCTGAAGGGCATGTGGGCTGGGCGGACGTTATTTTTGTGATGGAGAAGAAGCATGTTAGAAGAATTCAAGATAAATTCAGATCCAGTATCATCGGCAAAAGAATAATTTGTTTGAATATATCAGATGATTATAAGTATATGGATGAAGACTTAATTGGACTTCTTGAATCCAGTGTATCTGAATATTTACAGGAATGGCACTCCTAAGGATGAAGTGATCTTATGAATCATGTTTGGCTGTGAATCAGTCAGCATGATTTTTTTGTTGGTAATTGACAAACATATAGAATGTAACTATACTAAAGATAGTTAATTTGTAACTGATCAAGTTACAGGAATAGTGGGAGGAAACATAATGACAACTAAAACAACACTTCATCCGGACGTAGAGATTGGTCTGGTGCAAATTAGAGTAAGTAATTTAGAGCGTTCGCTGACCTTTTATCAGAACGTGGTGGGGCTAAGTGTCTTGCGGCAATCTGGCCGTGAGGTGGAAATGACTGCTGATGGTCAGAATGTGTTATTGATTCTGCGGGAGATTGAGAATGCAAGGGTTCTTCGTCCGAACTCAGTGGCTGGATTATATCATTTTGCTATCCTTGTTCCGGATCGTCCTAGCTTGGGACTCGTTGTTCGCAATTTGATCACTTCGGGAATTGAAGTGGGTCAGGGAGATCATTTGGTGAGTGAAGCTCTGTATATTCAGGATCCGGATAACAACGGAATCGAAATTTATAGAGATCGTCCTAGGGATACATGGAAGTATGATGCGGAAGGGCATGTAATGATGACAACAGACCCAGTGGATGTAGATGGTTTANNTTCTGAAGGTTTACAATGGAACGGGCTGCCAGCTAGAACTGTGATCGGACATGTACACTTTCATGTGGGCAATTTAACTAAGGCGAAGGAGTTCTACGTTGGTTTGCTTGGTTTTGATCTAGTAGCTAATTATGGCAGTGCGGCAATGTTTATCTCAGCAGGTGGGTATCATCACCACATTGGATTGAATATTTGGGCGGGGCAGGGCGCACCTGTGGCACCTGCTGATGCAGTAGGAATTGATTATTTTACCTTACTTCTTCCGAATGAAGAGGAGCGTACGGCTGTAGTGAAGCGTGTTAAACAGGCGGGTTTCACCGTTGTAGAAGAGAATGGAGCTCCTACATTCAAAGATCCGTGGAACATTGGAATCAGACTTATAGTGAAAAGTCATACGAAATAACTAATCACCAATCGAATTCACCTTCTTCTGGATAGAAAGAACTACCCATTCTCGTCCATTTATTTTATAATATTTGGAATAAAGATGGGCGGAAGGGTGAAGGTTGTTGGAATCATTCAAAATGGCGTATGTGATCCTTTGTCACAAAAATCCTGAGCAGATCAATATGCTAATCGATAGTTTAACTAATGACTCCGTCGAGTTTTTCCTACATGTCGATCAGAAGAGTGGTATTGAAGCTAACATTACTCACCGTAACGATATTCATTTTGTGAAAGAGCCTATTGATGTACGGTGGGGACATTACAGTCAGATTGAATGTGTTTTGAAGTGTTTTGCGCTGATCAAAGAACATGGGAAATTCAATTATATCCACATCATAAGTGGTCAGGATCTGCCCTTAGCTTCCAACGAAGTTATTCTTGATTTCTTTAAGGAGAATCAGGGGGACGAATTTGTGAAGTATCAGCAATTACCGAATACTTCTGAAACGTGGGGATGTTATGAGAGGGTGTCGGTTTATTATCCTAGATTCCTGATCTCAAGAACCAGGCGTATGGCTGCCGTTAGGATGAGGTATATAAAAGTAGTAATGAGCGTTCCATTCTTGCAAAGAAGGTTGGGTGCTCTGCCAAAATCGCTGTATAAAGGCTCTAACTGGATGTCTATCACAGGTGAATGTATGGAATACATCATGGAGTTTACTTCTACTTCTCCAGAGTATGTTAGATTTTTTAAGAACACATTATGTGGAGATGAAATCTTCTTCCATACGATTATTTTGAATAGTGCGTTTAAGAATAATGTACGGAGTGAAATTAAGAGGTATACGGATTGGGAAACAGGACCGGATTATCCAAGAACACTAACGATAGAAGATTATGACCGGATCACTCGTACGGGGACAGAATGCTTTTGGGGGAGAAAGTTTGATCTCGATGTCGACAGAACCATCGTTCAGGATCTCCTTGGTATAAATACTAAAATACAAACATCGTAAACATATACAGGAGGAAATTATATGAAAATCGCAGTTGTAGGAGCAAGTGGAAAAGCCGGAAGCCGAATCACTCAGGAAGCGCTAGATAGAGGCCATGAAGTTACAGCCATTGTACGGGATGCATCGAAAGTTGCAAATCGTAAGGCAAAGGTCATCGNNCCGCTGAAGATTTGAAAGGTTTTGATGTTGTTGTGAATGCTTTTGGAGCACCATTTGGACAAGAGCATCTGCATGTGGATGCCGGAAATGTGCTAATTGAAGCATTAAAGGATGCCCCTAATACAAGATTAATTGTAGTTGGAGGTGCGGGAAGTCTGTATGTAGATGAAGCTAAGACGCTTAAAGTGGTAGATACCCCTGATTTCCCTGACTTTATCAAGCCAACGGCTACGAATCAAGGGAAGAACCTGGAGATTCTGCAAGGTACAGACTCGCTGTCTTGGACTTTTGTTAGTCCATCCGCTAATTTTGCAATTGGGACTAGAACGGGTTCTTATGTGAAAGGCAAAGATCATCTGCTTGTGAATTCCAAGGGTGAGAGCTATGTCAGCTATGAAGATTATGCGATTGCTATTATTGATGAAATTGAACAGCCACAGCATATTCGTGAACGGTTTACAGTTGTTTCGGAATCATAAGTGAGTATAACGATTAGGGACCATATATAAAAAAGAAAGCAGAGCCAGATCGGGGCTCTGCTTTCTTGCA
>DOJM01000339.1:3182-7703 GCA_003529225.1 Paenibacillus sp. | reverse complement strand
AGGCGTTGCCGAAGGAGTGGGGCCGTGCAGCTCACCACCTTGAACGGTAAGAGCATCCGCGGCAATTAGCGTACGGCTATCATGATGGTATAGACTCAGATGTCCAGGGCTATGTCCTGGTGTATGAATAATCGTAATTCCACCGGCAAGGGGCAGTATTTCCCCGTCCACTATGGTTCGATCTACTCTTCCTTTAGGGGGATGAGATAACACGGATAGGAAAGCGCGGCGCCATTCCTCTGGTACATGAGGGGGGATCATGGCTTCTGCCGCAGCTAAAGCTTCAGGGGTGTGTTTAAGGAGCATTCGCTCTCCTTCAATATAAGGCTTCTCGATTTCGTGAGCCAGAACTGTAAGTTCTAGACATCCTTCTGACAGTAGATCAGGTAAGCTCCCGATGTGATCTAGATCTTGATGTGTGATGATTACGGTGCGTAGTTGTTCCCAAGGCACGTGGGTTTCTTTTAGAGCTTCTTTGAATTTTGGGAGCAGGCCCGGAAATCCGGTGTCGACGAGTATAGCAGAATTTTGATCCCAGAGCAGCGTGGGGTAAATCGTATCACTTCCGCCCATAACCTGTGCTGTAATCTCTAACATTTCTATTCCACTAGCAATATGCATAAGATCCCTCCATGATTGATGATAAGAGCGATGCCGTTAGGCTAATGCATATAATACTTAAAATAAAATCTAAATTCAATAGCGTAATTTTAAATTATAACATAAATAAATATTTTTGTCAATATACATCTGATGTATTTTTTGTGTAATTTCAAGGGGACATTATTGTTGAGAACTTCTATTTCTATTTCTATATTTTTCCTTACCCAAAGTTTTACTATATAATAATCAACTAAAAAAAGGGAGTTGATGTGGTTTGGAGACTTTTCTAGTTGTGCTCGTCCTGCTGGGCCTTATCACAATTTCCAACATCATAAACCGATTTATTCCCTTTGTTCCAATACCGTTAATTCAAATTGGTCTGGGTGTAATGGTTGTGTTAATGCCTTTGGGAATACATATGACATTGGAACCAGAGCTGTTTTTCGTATTGTTTATTGCTCCGCTTTTGTTTAATGATGGGAAACGGACGCCAAGAAATGAATTATGGAACTTACGGGGTCCGATATTAATGCTAGCGCTGGGATTGGTTTTTGCTACGGTGCTTATTGCTGGTTATTCGATAAACTGGATGATTCCAACGATCCCGCTAGCCGCTACATTTGCTCTGGCAGCGATTTTATCACCGACAGATGCGGTCGCGGTCAGTGCAATCACTGGAAGGGTACAACTTCCTAAGAGTATTCATCGCATTCTAGAGGGCGAATCATTAATGAATGATGCCTCCGGACTTGTTGCTTTTAACTTTGCCATTGCTGCAGCAGTGACGGGTGTATTTNNGTAGGCGGGTTGATCGTTGGGGCATTATTGGCTTTTCTTCTGATTCAGCTAAGCGTAATTATCCGTAGACTGGGGATGGAGGATATCACAGTGCATGTGCTGCTGCAAATCCTAACTCCTTTTATTATTTATTTGATCAGTGAAGAGATAGGGGTATCTGGCATTTTGGCAGTGGTTGCAGGGGGGATTATTCATGCGGTTGAGAAGGACCGTGCCGTATCTCCGCAGTATAAGCTACAACTGGTATCCGCTAGTACATGGTCTGTTCTGCTCTATATATTGAATGGCCTGGTCTTCCTTATTCTTGGCTTATCTATTCCAGACGTTATTGAAGTGATCTACCGTGATACGGCCGTGGATAATCTTATAGTTGTAGGTTATGTATTAGCCATTACTGTGCTGCTGTTTGTACTACGGTTTGTATGGGTGTATGTGTTCTCTTTAGTAGGATCTCGTCTGCGAAAAATGGAGAAATCATCTGTTAAGTCACTATTAATCCTCACGATTTCAGGAGTGCGTGGAGCGGTTACCTTAGCAGGTGCGTTCTCGATACCCTTTTTTCTTGGGGATGGATCGCCATTTCCTGAGCGTGATTTAATCATCTTTATCGCCGCAGGTGTTATTCTAATGTCGCTGCTGATCGCTAGTATCTTTTTGCCAATTCTGGCAGGTAAAGAAGAGCCCGTTGCCGAATCAGGCAATACAGGAGCAGAGCAGGCGGCCAAATCAAAAGTTATTGCTGCCGGTTTAACTATGCTGCAAAGTATGATGACAGAAGAAAGTAAGGAATCCGCACAACCGGCTTTGAGTGAATTTAGAGAAAGGGTTTATAGTCTAAACCGTGAGGACCAAGCAAATGATCCAGCACTCGAGAACTTCCGCCGACTGAGTGTTGAAGCGAGGATTGTGGGTCTGCAAGCTGAACGTAAAAAACTGAACCGATTGCTAGAGAAAAATGAGATTTNNAATTCACAAATCAGAATATCGATTACCGAGATTAAACGGCTGTTTGCGGGAATGTTCTCAGGACAGAATGAAGGGGAAGCTAGCCAACAAATGCTGCAACGGGCTGAGTGTGCTAGAGAAGCGAAAATGGCCATGGCCCCTGCTGCTATAGCTGCTGTTAATGTCAGTAAGAACGAGAACAACCGAAGTGCAGCCGAGAAGGTTGCATGCGGTTATGAGCAGTTAATTTCTCGCCTAGAGCAAGGGAAAGGCTGGACAAAGGATGGTCTTGTTGATGATCAAAAGCTTGAACTAAAGCTGAAAGCCATTCAAGAGCAGCGGGATAAGGTGCAGCAAATGTATCAGGATGGAACCATTAACCGCAAGCTAGCCGGTAAATTACGCAAGTTCGTAGATCATTTAGAGACATCGATTTGGGAGGATTAGCTGTGCTGAACACCACGGCATCTTTTCACACGAGCTTTATTCGCCAGCTATCAGAAAATTTNNGCGTTAGTGAATCGAAGTGATCTAACCCGTAGTGAGGGCGGGGACAGGGATATTTTTGCTGTGATTTAGCTTTTTCATAACATGAAGTGGCTCTATTAGGATAGGTATATTCGTCATATATAATGTGAAAAAATGTCGAATAATGTTGAATTAGATGGATTGAAATTTGCATGAAGGGCCTGTTTTGCCTATATTAACGNNAACCGCTGTTCAATTCTTAAGTTGATTATTCAGGATGAGCGTGTGATTCACTGGTCTGAAATTTTTGGCCTTTGTCTTCTCATTCATTCTACTATTCCTTTTTATGAGAGAGAGAAGTGACAAATGACCATGAAATCAATTGCCTGGGTAACCGACAGTACAAGTATCATAGATCCGGGGTTCGCTAAGAATAATCATGTATATATTATTCCGTTACGGATTATTATCAACAACGAATGTTATAAAGAAAATATAGATATTACGATCGATGACTTCTATGAGAAAATGCGCCAGCACGAAAAGGTAGGCAGCTCACAGCCTCCAATCGGTGAGTTTATCGAGCTATACGAACGGTTGAAGGAAGAATACGATGAAATTATTGCTGTACATCTTTCTTCAGAGCTCAGTGGCACTTACAATGCTTCGATGCAAGGCGCCGAAATAGCGGAGGCGAATGTAATTGGAATTGATGCCAAGGTTGGCGCTTATCCAATCCGGGAAATGATCATGCGCGGTATACATTGGCAGAAGAAGGGCCTTTCTGGGCTAGAAATTAAAGCGAAGATTGAAAATATTATTGAGAATATGTCCTTTTACTTAATTCCTGCAAGCTTGACCCAGCTTCATCGCAGTGGACGTGTTTCTGGATCACAATTTGTGCTTAGCCAATTGCTGCGTATAAACCTGCTGCTTCGTTTTGACGAGGGGAAGGTCGTTGTTGTGGAGAAAATCCGTACGATGAAGAAGACGCAACAGGCGCTTTTGGAGATATTTAAACAGGATGTAGGACTTGTTAGTGATGTATGTATCATGCATTCAAATAATTTAGAGATGGCACTCAAGCTAGAAGAGGACATCAAAGCAATGGCGCCTGACTTACGTACAGAGATTATGACCTATATTCCTGCTGTGGCTGTTCATGCGGGCGAGGGTACTGTAGGGTTGTCCTGGATCAAGAATACTGGCATCAATAGTATTCATCTGAATGATGCGCCTGTAGCCTTCCCTGAAGCAGTATTTGCATAGAGATGAACAAAGAAATCGCTTCTTGGGAGATGGATGGGTGACCACCATTGTACCCACAGGCGATTTCTTTTTTTGAAGAAGTATGCTGTTATTTGATTGCACGACGACGGAACATTTGTCCAATTACATCACTTAGCACGAGTCCAGCTGCAATGGCTCCAGAGAGCATTAACGCCCGAACAGCGATTTCTACAGCCAGAGTATAGTCCTCTTCCACAAATTTACGCATAGCATCGTAAGCGAGACCACCCGGAACAAGCGGGATAATACCACCTACACTAAAAATAATAACCGGCATTTTGAAGGATCGCGCAAAAAATTGGCTGACGATACCCACTATTACACTAGCTGCAAACGTAGCTACAACAGGCCCGAACTCTACATCAAGAAGCACATACACCATCCAGCCCACCATTCCGGCAAAACCACACTGCAATA